>ONPK01000094.1:740-6437 GCA_900319675.1 uncultured Bacillota bacterium | reverse complement strand
GATGTTGTATTCCAAAAAGAGGAACGCCGCTCCGGCTGCCAGCAATGTGCCGACCAGTGACAGGTAGATCGTAAAGGCAATGGTCTGTCCGAAAACCTTCAGTGACAGGAAAGCCACGCCCAATACAAAGGTGATCCTTACCAGCTGTTCAATTACCTGGCTGTTTGATGAGATCTGGAACAGCTTGTGTCCCTGCAGATATCCTCTTCTTAATCCCAGGTAAGGAACGACCAGAATGCACATTGAAACGATCCTGACGGCGGTTGCGACTTCATTGATGCCGATGTCGGTATCAATGCTTTCAAGGCCGTCAAGATAGAAGCTGCCGATGCTTCTGGCAAACAGCTGCAGGCTGAGGAAGGAGAACACGGACAGACCTATGATGGCATACTTGCCGATCTTATAGGCCTTCTCCTTGCTCTTGGTCTTGCCCAGCGAACTGTATTCACTGATGATCATGCTTATTGCGGAAGGAATTCCGACAGTAGAAATATCCAGGAATAATGCGTAGATATTATAGGCTGTCGTGTACAGGAAAAAACCTTCATCTCCGACCATCGCATAAAACGGGGTATTGAATATCAAACCCAGTATTCTGGTCACGATCAAGGCTATGTACATTAAAAATGTGCTTTCCGCAAAACTAGTCTGACGTGTTTTCATTTCATTTATACGCCGTGATTGTTGAAATCGACATGTGCTCCTTCAGCAGTCAGCTGCTGTAATCTGTATTCATATGAGGCGATGACGTCCTCTTCAAATGCCAGCCTGTCGCTGACACCGATCTGATCCAGCAGATGTCTGGTCAGATGGGGGTTCATTACCAGTAACGGTCCGATCAGCGACGTCATTATGGCATTGTTTCTCATGAATCCCTCATGAGTCTCATCATTGACGTTGCCATGACCGATCACGGTATTGAATGCCGGTCTTTCCCCGTCGCTTACGATCTTGGAGAAAGTTGCCTGATAACCTACGATGTTATGTCCGCCGAATTCACCGACAAACATGGAATTTCTTCTTCTGGTCAGATCCTGTTCAACATGATAGTCAAACAGTCCCAGTGCTTCCGTTACTTCTCCATTGAGTTTTATGTACTTGCCGAAGATGTCCATGGCACTTCCGGTAGCCAGGATGATCTTGCCGCGCAGGGTTAGTTCGATGAGTCTGCCTCTGAACGGTCTCAAGCGTTCAATGGCCAGTTTCTGTCTGATCTCCGGCATGGCGCCGACGTAGATCATGTCAACGTCATGGTCGGCAAAGTAAGGCCTGTCAGTATTCTTGGTCCTTATGACCTTAATGTCCTTGACGGTCTGCTCAATGTATCTGGCATTTATGGAATCGGCATACATGGTGCAGAATTCAGGGAATAATACTTCAAATACCATTATCTCTTACCTCCCTGAGCGACCTTCTTAAGCACCTCTTCATATACCTTTGTGCCGTTAGTCTGCTTGAAATAGTTGCGCAGTACATATATCTTGTCAATTCCCTCGACGTCAACATACTGTACCGCATCCAGATTCTTTCTGGTAACGACCATCTTCTCTTCCGGGATACCTGCCATCATCGCTCTGATCTTGTGATCAAGGCATCTGTCACCGGCAAGGATGATCTTCTTGATGTGTTCGTCATTGAGGAATTCATAGTCAATGTCGTAGATGTAGGTGCCGACTTCACACAGTGGACCCTCTTCCTTTGAGAACTCCTCATCCATGACCATGACGATCTCCTTTTCCCCTTCCTCACGGGAAATGGCCTCATACATGACTGAGGTCGCCGTTGAATTCTGACTCTTAATGGTCTCGCACAGCACTTCAATGCCGTTGACCGTTTCCTTCATCATTCTGTTCTTTGGCAGTTCAACCTTTGACAGAAGATCACTGATCTCTTCAGGTCTGAAGCCAACCGTACGCATGTAGGCAACGATGGCTGCCGTGTTATAGACGTTATGGACTTCCTCACCGATGCGCGGATAGCTGAATGAGCCTTCCTTCTCCTTAATGATGATGTCATTATCCCTAACTTCCGTAACCAGATAATCGATCTCAGGAGAACCGTATCCGCATTTCGGACATTTGAAACGGCCGATGTGACGGTAGTTCCTGTATATGTACTCAGGTTCACTTCCGCATTTCGGACAGATGGTGAATTCATTTATGCCATAGGTGTTCTGCGGGTATCCCATGTCGCATACACCGTAATATACTCTCTTCTTTTCAGGTGAAATGTCAAAACTGATTGGGTCATCCCCATTCAGTATCAGGGTAACATCCTTTATGGAATTGATGCCGCTCTCCATGTGATCTCTGACATATTCAGGATAGGCGTTGCGGAAGATGGAATCGCGGGCAATGTTGGTTATGATGACATAGTTTGGCTGCATCTCCGGATAGACCAGTTTGGTGTCTATCTCATCGCCCTCAACTATCGTTACTTCCTTCGTCGGTTTATTGAAGATGTTAACGCTGTCCAATAGAGCCCAGGCTTCACCGGAAAAATCGTTGGCTCCCCAGTTATTGGAAGCCCACTTGCGTCCGGCCAGGTCATACATGGAAGCCAGGATGCTGGTAATGCCGGTCTTTCCGTTGGTACCGCAAACAGCCACGACATACTTTGCCTTGGCTACGTCCTTCATGAATGTTGGATCTATCCTTCTGGCCAGATATCCCGGCCTGTCATCCTTTCTCTGACCCGTGAGACCGAAGTACCAGATGAAGAATCTGCCAGCCCACAGTCCCGTCCAGAATTTAGCTTTGCTTAAAACAGACATAAAACACCCTCGTTGTAATATTATAACATACCTTTATGACAGCTGTTAAATATGGGCAATTTCACACAAAACGTTAATAACTGAAAAACGGGGACCTTGCCCCGTTTGACCTACATTACTCTGTGCTTGTTGGAGTCCCTCAGTTTGATCTCCTCACCGTTGATGATCCTTCTGATGTTGATCCTATGCTTGAAGTAGATGACCGCTGCCAGCAGTACCAGAATCACGATGATCGGTACGTCAGCCCCGATGTAGATGAAGTAGATCGGCACAATGGTAACGACGGCCAGTGTAGCCACGGCGATGTAATTGGTTACCAGCGTAAGTACTATTGTCGTAATTGCCATGGCCAGACACAGTTTCCAGTTGATGGCCAGTACCATGCCCATGTATGAGGCAAAGCCCTTGCCGCCCTTGAACTTCATGTAGAACGGGAAGATGTGTCCCAATACGGCACATGTGCCGGCCAGAAACGGAGCTACCGGATTATCCGGGAACAGTTTCTTACAGATGAGCACTGCCGCAGTACTCTTCAGAATGTCCATTACGGCCGTAAGTACGCCATAGCCCCAGCCTAATGATATGGTGATGTTGCTGGCACCGGCGTTGCCGCTGCCCTTTTCGCGGATGTCAAAACCCTTGATCTTACTGATGATGTAGGCAAAGTTAATGCAGCCAAGTGCATAGCCGATCGCTGCGCATGCCAGGTATTCCATTATGTAGTCCTCGCTTTCCTTCTTATGAAAAACTTAATGTCTAAACTACTGTTTCCTTAATTATAATCCAACCTATAATCATCTTGAAAGGAGAAATGTCATGATCAACAGAGCTTTATTCATTTCACTGGCAGTTCTCTCTGCCTCACTCATACTGACCGGCATGATCCATGATGCCATGCGCACCAGGATCATAACCGTAGACTAATCATTTTCAATGATCTTAACGGCAACCTTGATGCCGTCAACCGCTGCCGAGGTAATGCCGCCGGCATACCCGCAGCCTTCCCCGCAGGGGTAGATTCCCCTGACGCTGGCGTTGAAGTGCTCATCCCTGATGACTGTCACCGGGGATGAGGTACGGCTTTCCACAGCCGTCAGAACGGCGTCAGGATCAGAGAATCCCCTGATCTTTCCGTTGAAGTATTCTATGCCTTCCTCAAGAGAATCGCAGACATAATCCGGCAGTATCTCTCTCAGGTTACTCAGAGCATAGCCCGGCTTATACGTCGGAACTATCTTACCGATATGATCTGATTTAGTGTCATTCTTAAAGTCCTCATAACGCTGTACGGGGGCATATCCATTGCCGCCTCCCAGCTCAAAGGCCTTTCTTTCCAGCTCCCGCTGAAAATACACTCCCGCCAGCGGGTCATCACTGTTGATGTCTGATGGCAGAATGTTTACCAGTAAGCCCGCATTGGCGTTTCTGCCGTTACGGGCATAGTTGCTCATGCCGTTGGTAACGATGCAGCCATCTTCGCTGCTGCTGGCCATTACCTCGCCGCCCGGGCACATGCAGAAACTGTAACAGGCTCTTTCCCCATTGTGGTAAGCCAGCTTGTATTCAGCAGCCGGCAGGTCAAGCTCATGGTTCTCCCCATACTGAGCTGCGTCGATGTCCTTCTGCAGATGTTCGATTCTGACACCAATGGAGAAGTTCTTCTGCTTCATGGCCACATTTTTCCTGCATAACATTTCAAAGGTGTCTCTGGCACTGTGGCCTATGGCCAGCACCAGTGCATCTGTAACAAATTCCCTGTCACCGCACTCAACGGTAAGTATTCCATTTTCTTCCCTGAATCCCGTGAACTTCGTGCCGAAGTAATATGTTCCGCCCTTTTCCTCAATGTACTTTCTGATGTTTACCAGTATGTGCACAAGGTTGTCAGTACCGATGTGCGGATGGGCCAGATAGGTTATTTCCTCTGGTGCCCCGAATCTGTAAAAGGTATCGAGCACCTTTTTTATGTAAACTGAATTGATTCCCGTCGTCAGCTTTCCGTCGCTGAACGTCCCTGCTCCGCCTTCACCGAACTGAACGTTGCTATGAGTATTCAGAACACCGGTTTCGCGGTATCTGCGGATGTCCTCTATTCTTTCTTCTACCCTGTTGCCCTGTTCAATGATCACCGGCTTATAGCCGTTTTCAATCAATGTCAGCGCACAGAACAGTCCTGACGGACCTGAACCGATTATTATCGGGTCGTATTCTGACTTTCTGTTTTTTCTGATCTGCGGTTCTTCCGGCTCCTTATACACCGGAAGTCCCGGATACTTCCTTTCATCCCTGACCGTTACCGCCAGAGTATAGAGATAATGAAGATCATTCTTCTTTCTTGCATCGATTGACTTTTTGATGATGTCGGCTTTTACAACATCATCAAAACGGATGCGGTACTTTTTAAGGGCTTTCGCCACTACCTCATCCCTGCTCAGATTCTCATAGACCTTTACATTATCCAGCCGTAACATTGTGGTTCCTCATATGAAAAAGCCTTTGTAAGGCTTTCTGACTTCTAATCGTATATAATGTCGTACTTGATGACCTTGTCTTCATCAATGTACTGCTTGCTGACACCGTTATTGATGACGATTACTCCCTTTGAGGTAACGACCATCGCCAGATCATCATATACATTCTCTTTCCAGTAGGCAATTACATGTCCTTCAACCTCACTGCCGTCCCTGAAGATAAGTCTGAACTTATAGCCTATATTCTTTGAAAAAACACTCATGAATCTCACCTCTATGAACTTAACTATATTATAATTTATAACCGGCCAAAGTTAATCAAAAATTGACTGATTCAATTAAAAAAGCGATCTTTTGAACTGCCCCATAAAAATTGGACACTCATAAAAAAGACGTAGACGAAAGGTATGACAGCCTGTATTGTTCAGGAGTCATGCCTTTTAATTTGCGCTG
>ONPK01000094.1:0-732 GCA_900319675.1 uncultured Bacillota bacterium | reverse complement strand
GATAAGATCATCATTTGTCTTAGGGTAATCACCTAATTCAAGACATTCCGACTTAAGATGTCCAAAGAAATTTTCACAGCACGCATTGTCATAACAGTTGGCCTTGCGGGAATGAGACACCGTGACACCATGTTCTTCCAAATGTTTGATATACATGATGTTGGTATATTGAAATCCCTGGTCCGAATGTAGCGTGCAGGTTACTGTTGGATCCCAGTTATTATCTATTACTTGTCCCACATTATCCATGACCAGTTTCAAATCATTAAACTTCGACACTTGATAAGCTATAATAGAATTGTCAAAAAGGTCTTTGATCACGCTAAGATACATGCGGCCTTGTAGCTTACATCTGTCACTAACTTTTCCATGGGTCGTGAAGCTGTAAAGTTACGGGCGAGATGGTTGGAACACACTATTCTCGCTTTTTCATTGGGGTCATCCCTTGTACAGCACTGATACCGTTTCTTCCTTATCGGAGAGGATAAACCCAGTATTTTCATGTATTTATAGATAGTTTTGTCATTGTATACCACTCCATACTTCCGGAATAACTCGTCTTTTATGAACCTGTATCCCTTATGTGTCTCATAGAATATCTTCTCAATCTGATCAGCCAGCCAGTTATCGAAGCTGTATCTTATGGGCCTTCCCAGTTTCAGCCACCGGTAATAGCCGCTGGCTGAGACAGCCAGGTACTTACACAGATTCCTTATCTTATATTCTTCCTGA
>ONPK01000020.1 GCA_900319675.1 uncultured Bacillota bacterium | reverse complement strand
GGTATGATGTACTTACCTGTGGCATCGATTTCTTCATCAGCAGTCATTTCATTTTGCTTCTTAGTATCAATGTAAAGAAATCTGCCATCCTTTATGAAGATGTCAGCGTCAATGAATTTCTTAATGTAAGAGTTCAGTACTCTGGCGTTTCTGATCACCAGATCAGCTCGGGAAAGATCCTTCATGAGATTGGCTCCTTTCTGCGTAAAAGAAAAAGAACATTGAATGTTCTAGTTCTTATTTAGTTTCAGGTAGTATACTCCCGGATCGGAGAAGATCCTGAAGTCATCTCTGGTCGTTCCAACACCATTGGAAACGTACAGCAGAGTATTCTTAAGCTTGTATTTACCTGTTCCGTAATTGCCGGTATTTGGATACTCGACGTTATTGACGAACAGTGCAAGGTTTATCTGCATATGATGAGAGTGTCCGGACAGTGTTATGTCACTGATCTGGTTAGGCAGATTCTCTGCCAGCTTGGCTCCGTGAATAACGGTAATGACGAATGAATCGTTGGAAATGTTGCTGTAGGCAAGGGAAGAATCAATTGATGAATCCTTGTAATCAAAGCCTGCCAGGTATATTACCTCGCTGGTACCGTTATGCAATGTGATCGTATTGTCCTGCAGCATTTCAAATTCTGCATCATACAGAAGCTTTCTGACAAGAGCAGCACGCTGCTCGCTGGTGTAGTCAAAATCACCCAGTACGGCAAACTTGCCAAGAGGGGCATCAATTGACTTCAGTGCTGTCCTGAGATTTGAAATGTCCTGAGATACCGGACTGTAGTCACGGTCAAACATGTCACCGCCAAAGATGACGATGTCAGCCTGAACCTTGTTTATCTTGTCAACGAAGGCATCAAGACGATCCTTATTAAAAAATGTTCCATATTCCAAGTCACTGATGAACATCACGGTAACGTCATCAAATGATTCAGGCAGGTGAGAGTCATTATATGTGATGTTCTTGATCTGGAAGTCAGTTGGGTTCACATATTTTCCATTCAGATAGGAAAGTACACCTGTTAACAGGATCAGTAATACGACGGCCAGTGAAAGTATCAGTTTCTTCTTGTTTTCCATACAATGATTTTAACACAAAATGAGAATACGGGAATAATAAAAGGGGACTTGTGTCCCCATTAATACCTGTTTCTGTTAGCCTGCATCAGGGCAATAGCGTCCTTGTGATTGAGGATAACCGGAATGATGATAGGATTACGGTGAGTCCTGCTGTAGAAATAAGGCTCAAGTGTATTTCTGATGGTGTTCTTGATCTCGCCGAAAGTAGTCTTCTGGATCATTATCTTTCTTAATGCCTCATATACGACAAGTTCAGCTTCCTTCATCAGCGTCTGGCCTTCCTTTACGAAGACGAATCCTCTGGAAACGATGTTCGGACGGCATAGGATGCTGTTGGTTCTGGAATCTATGGTGACGATTACACTTACAAGTCCGTTATCGGAAAGGATCTGTCTGTCCTTGAGAACTGCCGTAGCTATGCCGCTTGAGTCAGTTCCGTCAATGTAGATGTCATCAGTCTGAATAGTATTTGAATCGCACATGTATACTTCGTGATCTCTCATGACCAGAATATCACCGTTGGATACGATGAAGATGTTTTCGGCAGGAACACCTACCTCGGTAGCCGTATCAGCGTGCATTCTGAGCATCTTGTATTCACCGTGCATCGGCATGAAGAACTTAGGCTTTACCAGCTGCAGCATCAGCTTCTGCTCATCCTGGCTGGCGTGTCCAGTGGTATGCAGGTTATTGAGCATTGAATTGGTAATTACATTGGCACCGAGTCTGGTCAGACTGTTGACGACACCGTTGACGCTTGACTGATTTCCCGGGATAGGATTACTTTAGAAAATAACTGTATCACCAGGAATGATGTTGATGTAGCGGTGTGAGGAGTTTGCCATGCGGCTTAAGGCTGCCATCGGCTCACCCTGGGAACCGGTACACAGTACGCATAACTTATGAGTCGGATATTCATCCAGCAGCGTTGGATCGATGAAGTCATCGTCATTTGCCTTGATGTGACCGAGATTACGGGCTATCTGGACAACGTTTTCCATGCTGCGTCCAATGATGCAGATCTTTCTGTCACAGGCAATGGCAGCGCTTATGATCTGCTGTATGCGGTGTACGTTGCTGGAGAAGGTAGCTATGATCAAACGACCTCTTGTTTTCTCCATGATTTCATTAATGCTCTTGGCAACCTGCTTCTCGGAAATGGAGAATCCTACGACTGCAGAGTTTGTAGAGTCTGACAACAGCAGGTCAATGCCGAATTCACCCATGTAGCTGATGCGCTGATAGTCAGCGTTGCTGCCGATAGGGGTAAGGTCAAACTTGAAGTCGCCGGTTGACATGATCCAGCCGTTAGGTGTCTGGATGGCCAGGCCCAAGCAGTCTGGAATTGAGTGGGTAATGTCAAAGAATCCAATGTGGAAATGCTTACTGGTGAAGCGCGATTCATTGTTTATTTCAATGACGTTGCATCTGCCGCTCATTCTGTGCTCTTCAAGTTTCTTTTCGATGAGAGCCTTGGCAAATTTCGGAGCATAGATGTTTTCAATGGCCACTACCTTGAGAAGATAGGGGATGCCACCGATGTGGTCTTCATGACCGTGCGTGATGAAAAGTCCCTTGATCTTCTCCTGATTTCTGATCAGGTAGGTATAATCAGGGATGACATAGTCAACGCCGAGTAAGTTTTCGTCAGGGAACATTATGCCGGCATCAATGATGATGATCTCATCATCGACCTGGATGCAGTAAGTATTCTTACCGATCTCTCCCAAACCTCCCAGAGCAAAAATCAGCGTATCAGTAGGAAGATATCTGTCGATGGTTCTGGAATTATATTTCTCTGCTAAATTCATCTTATCTCCTTAACTAAATGACTACTGAACCAGGAATTTCCTTCCATGGATCATTCTGATCGATGTGATCATAATACAGCTTGCCCTTAAGATGATCCATTTCATGCTGCATGACGATAGCAGGATAATCAGTCAGCCTGATGTCTTCCATGCGGTCTGTGAGCATGTTATAGGCTCTTACCGTGATCTTTGCATATCTTGGTACATATCCCTCACGGTCAGGAACGACGCTCAGACAGGACTCACCATTCTCCAGGTAGGCCTTCTGAGTTGAGTTTGAAATGATCTTTGGATTAACGAGAGCGAATTCAATGTCGCCATCTTCATCCATGATTGAGATTGCCAGCATCTGCTTGCTGACGGCGATCTGCGGTGCTGCAATGCCTACGGAAGCTCTTACGTTGTGCTCCTTGCAGAAATCAGCATCGTGAGAATTACGGACATATTCGATCATGTCCGTCAATGTATTTCTATCTTCTTCTGACAGGGGAAGAGCGACCTTTTCAGCTTTCTGCCGCAAGATCGGATCACCGTCCAGAATTATTGTTGTTGAATCTATAATCATAAATACTCCTCAGTAAAAAAATCGTTAAATTAAATTAACTGTAATAAAACATAATATTATATGTACAGCCAACTTTACGCTCATATTTAATCACATTTATTTTATTGTTTCAACTAAATTCAATAATTGATATAATTGAACTGAGGTTTTATGAGCGAAGAGGTTAAGACTGAAAGAAGAAGAATGTATTCCAGTCCATGGATACTATGCGCAGTACTGTTTCTGACGATGTTCAGCACCGTAATGATAGCCAGCGCAAACATTTCCAGCGCTGAAAGCGTCATGAGTGATGTAACATCATCAGTTTTAAAACAGGCTGTTTTTATCGTGCTGGGTTTCATTGGATATTTCTTTGCTTTCAGGATCTTCAGCTTCAAACTGGTCAGAAACTGGATAGGTGCCGCAATGATCGTCGAACTCGGCCTTTTGCTGGCTACCCGTATGTTCAGAGGTGCCGGTGGTGCCTATGCGTGGATCGTTCTGCCAATGGGCATGACCATTCAGCCCAGCGAATTTGCGAAGATAATGATCATACTGATCATCTGCAACTTCATGTGCGACATCAAGAACAAGAAGATAAAGAAGGCCTGGACTTTAGTCCAGATACCTGTTCTTGCAATGATAATCCTGACGTTCATAATCGTTATTTATCAGCATGACTTCGGCAGCGGCTTTGCCTTGCTGGCGATAGGTTCCATATGTTTCCTGATACCGGAGAACAAACTTTACCGCAAGTGGCAGAGATGGCTTGTGGTTTTAATGGTATTTGTTGTTGCAGTGACCATTCTTCTGATGAGCAAGCCTGTTGAAGAAGCACTTACCAGTGAGGGAATCAGAAACTGGCTGAACAGCGGTGGCATGATTGCCAACATATTCAGCAGGGTAGCCTATCAGTTCTACCGTTTCATTTCTGCCGGTAACCCATTGTGGGACCGTTTCGGATACAGCCAGGAACTTCTGAACAGTCTCCTTGGCATTGCCAGAGGCAACATCAGAGGCGTAGGGTTAGGCAACTCAATCCAGAAGTTCGGATATCTTGCATCTGCTGATGCGGACTATATCTTCCCGGTAATCGTTGAGGAACTTGGTCTGTTGGGCATTGCCTGCGTATTCATTCCATATACGATCATTTACGTCACTCTGATAAAGTATGCCATCAAGGTTAAGACCGAGAAGGAAAAGGTCGTACTGATCGGTACACTATCATATCTGTTTGTTCACATGTTCCTTAACATCGGCGGTGTAAGCGCCCTGATACCTCTTACAGGTGTACCATTGATTCTCATCTCAAGAGGCGGAACTTCACTAATAACGGTTCTGACGACTTTAGGTATCTGTCAGAACATCATCAGAAAGTACAATAAAAAGGTTTCAGAAAATGAGGATTACAGCGGGGAAGCATAGAAGCAGGGTCCTGAAGAGTCTTGAAGGAGACAATACAAGACCCACTACTGACAAGGTAAAGGAAGCTGTTTTCAGCAAGCTGGGACCTTATTTTGAAGGAGGATCTATACTTGATCTCTTTGGCGGTTCAGGAGCCATTTCTCTTGAAGCCATATCCAGAGGATTTGACAGAGCGCTGATTATAGAGAAAAGCAAGGCTGCATGCAACATAATCCGTGAAAATGTCAGGATTCTCAAGGAAGAAGACAACGTAGAATTATGGAACTGTACATATCAGACAGCCATGGGAAAAATAAATAATGAAAAATTTGATCTCATATATGCCGATCCTCCATATGGATATCTTCTGGCAACTGAGATCATCAGGAAAGTAAGTGAAAATGATCTTCTCAAGGAAGATGGATATCTGGTACTGGAAACCTCCAGGGAAGAAAAGATCAATACATGCCCTGGAATGAAAATTGAGAAAGATGCCGTTTACGGCATTACGAAGGTTACCTATGTAAGGAAGGAGATAACTGAATGAAGGCTATTTATCCTGGATCATTTGATCCGATAACCTACGGTCATGTTGATATCATCAGCAGGGCACGACAGATATTTGATGAATTGGTAATCGTCATCATGGTGAATGATGAAAAAAGCGGTTCATTTACAATGGATGAAAGACTGGAAATGGTCAGAGAATGCATCAGGGACTATGATAACGTCAGCGTAGTTATCGGTAACGGCCTGACTGTTGACTTTGCCAGAAAGATTGGAGCCACAGTACTGGTTCGTGGCATCAGAGCTGTATCTGACTATGAATATGAACTGCAGCTGGCTACAGCTAACATGACACTTGCTGAAGACATACATACTATATTCATCCTTGCAAAACCTGAGTATTCATTCCTTTCAAGCTCAACGGCAAAGGTAATCGCAAAGAATCACGGCGATTTGACGGCGTTCGTTCCTGATAACGTTGCGAAGAAATTAAAGGAGAAATACCAATGACAAGAATCAGCAGAGTGATAGATAAGATGAGAGAAGCAGGATTGAAACAGATCCTTGTTTCTGATCCATTAAGCATAAAGTATCTTACTGGTACAATGGTTCATCCTGGAGAAAGAATGTACGCTCTTCTGATAAAGGGAAACGGTGACCTGACATTATTTGCCAACAGACTCTTTAACATTGAGAAGCTCCCTTGTGAGACTGTCTGGTACTCAGACAACGAAAACTCCATAGAGCTGATAAAGGAAAGAATTAATGTCAATGAACCATTGGGAATTGACAAGGAATGGCCGGCAAGATTTCTGATTCCATTGCTTGATAGCTGCTCTAATCTAAACGTTCGGCTCTCCAGTGACTGCATTGACAGGGTAAGGGCAGTAAAGGATGAAGATGAAATAGAGAAAATGAAGGAAGCTTCAAGGATCAATGATATGGTTATTCTGAAAGCCAGGGATCATGTTCATGAGGGCATTACGGAAAAGGAACTTGCTGCATTCATTGACCAGGAATATCTAAACTGCGGTGCTGACGGCAACAGCTTCCCAACGATCGTTTCATTTGGCAGAACAGCTGCCGATCCTCATCACATGCCTGATGATACGGTATTGAAGGATGGCGATGTCATTCTCATTGACATGGGTTGCATTAAGAACGGCTACTGTTCCGACATGACCAGAACTTTCTTCTACAGAACCACTGACGAAAAACAGGTCTTCATACATGATCTGGTAAGAAAGGCAAATGAAACAGCCGAAAGTGTCATAAAACCAGGCATGAAACTTTGTGACATTGACGCAGCAGCCAGAAACATCATTTCTGACGCAGGGTATGGACAGTTCTTCACGCACAGACTTGGTCACTTCATTGGCCAGGCCGTACATGAAAAGGGTGACGTAAGTTCATCATATACCGACAGAGTGGAACCTGGAATGATCTTCTCAATTGAACCTGGTGTATACCTTCCGGATGAATTCGGAGTAAGAATAGAAGACCTCGTTCTGGTAACGGAATACGGATGTGAAGTCCTCAATAAGGTAAATAAGAAATACGAGATCATAAAATAAAGCCATGTCAACCGACATGGCTTTTTCTTACTTACTTAATTCCGTGACTTTGGCAATGGCTTCATCGACAGTCAATACGGTATTTTCACTTTCCTTACGCAGTCTGAATTCAACCTTGTTTTCTCCAGCCAGTTTACCGACTGTTATGCGCATTGGTATGCCGATCAGTTCCATGTCCTTGAACTTGACACCAGGACGCTCATCTCTGTCATCATAGAGAGGCTCAATGCCTAGTTCATTCAGTTTATCATAGATCTGCTCAGCTAATTGCTTCTGTGTCTCATCCTTGCCGTTGATGAGTACAAGACCAACCTTGTATGGTGCAATGTTGACTGGCCAGATTATACCGTTTTCATCGTGACTCTGCTCAACGATGGCTGCCATCGTTCTGCCAACACCGATGCCATAAGAACCCATTACGACAGGCTGCAGCTGATGATTGTCATCCTGGTAATACAGATTCATGGCCTTGGAATACTTTGTACCAAGCTTGAAGGTATTACCGATTTCAATGCCTTTCTTGAAATGGATCCTGCCACCGCAGACAGGGCAGATATCTCCCTCAACGACATTGGCGATGTCACCGCATAAATCATAACTGATGTCCTTGAGGTTGGCGTTGATGTAGTGATAGCCTTCCTTGTTGGCACCGATGACGAAGTTCTTCATGTGCTTTACTTCTTCATCAATGATTACTGTACAGTTCTTAAGATCGATCGGACCGGTGTATCCTGCGACAGCGTTCGATGTGGCTATCAGTTCATCGTTAGCAAAGTTGATCTCGCTGGCGCCAAGCATCTTTAGTACCTTGACCTCATTTAGATCACGGTCTCCTCTGATGAAGAATACATGAAGTTTGTTATTGACATTCATGAGAAGGGCCTTAACGGTCTTCTTCATGTCAATGTTCAGATATGAAGCGACTTCTTCAATTGACTTTGCATTCGGTGTGGCAACGAGTTGAATCTCCTTTTCTTCTTCATCTGAATCCTCGTATCTGTGCGTACTAACTTCAAGATTGCTGGAGTAATTGCAGCTGTCGCAGAGAACCAGAGTATCTTCGCCAATAGGGCTTATTGCCTGGAATTCCTCTGATAACAGACCACCCATCACACCCGTATCAGCTCTGACGATCTTGTAATCAATGCCAAGCCTGTCAAAGATGTTCTTATATGCCTGGAAAATCGCATCATACTGCTGATCAAGACCTTCAAGGTCCTTGTCAAATGTATAGGCATCCTTCATGATGAATTCTCTGACTCTGATCAGACCGAACCTTGGACGCGGTTCATCTCTGAACTTTGTCTGCATCTGATAAAGTGAGAAAGGCAGATCCTTGTATGACTGAATCTTCATTCCGGCTGCTACGGCAAACAGTTCTTCGTGAGTTGGACCTAAGACCATAGTTTTATTGAAACGGTCTTTTAGAGAGAACATGCTGCTGCCGAAATTGGCTCTTCTGCCTGATGAAATATAATAATCCTCTGAGATGAGGCAGGGCATAAGCAGTTCCTGAGAACCGGTCTTGTTCATCTCTTCACGGATGATGTTTTCAATGTTGTTAAGTACCTTATTGCCCAGAGGCATGAACATGTAGACACCGGATGATGACTTCTTTATGAATCCACCCCTGATGAGCAGGGTACCACTTGTTGATTCTTCATCATTCGGGTTTTCTCTTAAGGTATAAAAGTAACTGTTCTTTAGCTTCATATGTGTTTCTCCATAAATCATTATTGATTATACCATAATGTCTGAAAATGATATAATCTGTTTACGTTATTTACCTGAGAGCAGGAATTGAAATGAAAATCAGCAGGCGATTAATCACATCAGTCATACTATCCGTAATAGCTGTCATCATAATGACCTTCATTGAGAACCATCTGCAGTACGGTTACTGGTTCAAGAGCATGATGAAGATCATTGTATTCGGCGGCAGCGTTTTCCTGTATTCTCTCATTTACAGGGAAAGCATCCTGAAAATGATCAATATCAAATGGAAACTGCCGTCACGCAGATTAATCTTTCTCATGGCAGGTGTATATGCCATAGTAATTATCGGGTATGTTCTTTTGAGGAATCACATTGACCTGACCACAATCAGGGAAAACCTCATGAACAAGGAAAACCTGACGATAAATAACTTCTACTGGATATTCGGGTACATAATACTTTTCAATTCGTTTCTTGAAGAAGCATTCTTCCGGGGATTCATCTATCACTGCTTCAGAGATGAAGGCAAGAAGAAGGCAGGACTTATATTTGGTTCACTGTTATTCTCCATATATCACATAGGAATAATGTCGAGCTGGTTTAATCCACTGATATTTATTCTTGCATTAATATCACTGATGGTTGCCGGAGTTATGTTACAGTATGTTGAAATAAGAAATGACAACCTGCTGGCAAGCTACATGGTACATGGCTGTGCCAACCTGGCAATCAATACAATAGGTACGCTGATGATACTTTTTCAATAATTAGCACTTACACCTTGACAGTGCTAATTTTTTTGTTTATACTCTTCCTAGATGTTCAGAGAGGGCGAAAGGAAGTGATTGCATGCTGACATCCAGACAGGAAGTAATTCTGAAAGTCATAGTTGAGGAATTCATTAAAACTGCTGAACCTGTTGGTTCCAAGCTGCTGGTTGAAAAGTATGGAATCAACTATTCATCAGCCACGATCAGAAATGAGATGAACTATCTGGAAACAGAAGGACTGCTGGAAAAGACTCATACTTCCAGCGGCAGAGTTCCATCAACATTAGGATATCGTTATTACGTTGAACATCTGATGGATCATGACAACAGTGTCGATGAGAAGTATGAACTTCAGACGGTTCTCGCTGATAACAACGTTCCACTTGAGGACGTTATTCAGAGAAGCTGCGACATTCTGTCAAGCATGACCAACTTAACATCAGTAGTTCTTGGCCCTGATGCCAATAAGCAGACACTGGCTCACATACAGCTGTTCCCGTTGGATTCAAAGAGCTGCGTAGCCGTCTTCATTACCGATCAGGGACATACCGAAAACAAGACTTTCAAGTTTGAAGATCAGATTACGGTAGAAGACATTCAGAACTGTACAAATATCCTCAATGACCGTCTGACCGGTACGCCGATCAATGAGATCGTTGAGAAAATGAACGAAATTAAGCCTATACTGGCTTATTCCGTAAAGAAACATGAAGCGCTGTTTAATGCCTTCATGCAGGCGTTTATAAAGTTTGCCAGTGATAACGTGTATTATTCAGGTGCATCCAACATGCTCTATCAGCCGGAATTTGCTGACATAGAGAAGATGAGGAGCATCATGAAAATGCTCGAAGATTCTAAGCTCTGGAGGTCTATCGGCAATAACGATGACAGACTGAGACTTGAAACCTCAAGCGATAATCAGCTGGTATGGTTTGATGACATGGCAGTTGTCAGCAGCAAGTTCAGGATCGGCGATGAGGAAGGTAAGCTCATGGTCGTAGGTCCGAGCAGAATGGATTACAACAAGGTAACCAAGATGCTGGAATTTGCCAGTGCATTCATTGAAAACCAGTACAATAAGCGCATTAAATAGGAGGTATCAATGAGCAGAAAGCATAAGGAAGAAAAAGTAGAAATCAAGGATAATGCTGAAGAACTTCCTGCTGAGGAAGAAGCAAAGGAAGAAGTTCCTGAAACAGATGCATTATTGCAGGATATTGAGAATCTTAAGGCAGAACTTGCCAAGACTAAAAACGATTACTTCAAGGCATATGCTGATACGGACAATCTCAGAAAGAGACTGTTAAATGAAGCAGAGCAGAACAAGAAGTATCACATTCAGAGTTTTGCATTAAGCATTCTGCCATCAATAGACTCTCTGGAGAGAGCACTGGATGGCAAGGATCTGAACGATCCGTTTGTAAAAGGCGTCAAGCTTACATATGATCAGATAATTCATGCACTTTCCCTTGAAGGTGTAACTGAAATCGATTGTCTGAATAAGCCATTTGATGCAAATTACTGCCAGGCACTGATGACTGAACAGGTCGAAGGTGTCGAAGCAAACACTGTAGTAGAAGTATTACAGAAAGGTTACATGTTAAAAGACAGATTATTAAGAGCCGCTTTGGTAAAGGTTAGCGAATAGGAGGCAATGAATATGGCAGAAAAAATTATTGGTATCGACTTAGGTACGACAAACTCATGCGTAGCTGTTCTGGAGAACGGCGAACCAACAGTTATTACAAATCCAGAAGGAAACAGAACTACTCCATCAGTAGTAGCGTTCAAGAACGGTGATAAAATCGTCGGCGACGCTGCCAAGAGACAGGTAGTAACAAATAAAAACTCAGTCATTTCCATCAAGCGTAAGATGGGTACAAATGAAAAGGTAGAACTTGAAGGAAAGTATTACACACCACAGGAAATCAGTGCAATGATCCTGCAGTATATGAAGACATATGCAGAAAGTTACTTAGGTGAACCTGTCAGAAAGGCTGTAATCACAGTACCTGCATACTTCAATGATGCTCAGAGACAGGCTACCAAGGACGCCGGACGTATTGCCGGTCTTGAAGTAGAGAGAATCATCAATGAACCAACGGCAGCTGCCCTGGCATTCGGCATTGATAAGACAAATGTTGAACAGAAAGTTCTCGTATACGACCTGGGCGGCGGTACATTCGATGTATCAATCCTGCAGCTTGCTGATGGAACATTCGAAGTACTGGCTACAGCCGGTAACAACAGATTAGGCGGAGATGACATTGATAACATCCTCGTTGACTGGATCTGCTCAGATTTCCAGAAGAATTACGGCATCGATCTGAAGAAGGACAGAATGGCCTTACAGAGAATCAAGGAATCAGCTGAAAAGGCCAAGAAGGACCTTTCAAGCATGAAGGAAGTTCAGATCTCCATCCCATTCATCAGTGCTAATTCAGACGGTCCATTACACATTGAAACATCAATTACAAGAGCCAAGTTTGAAGACATGATCAAGGGCATCGTTGAAAAGACGATCGGACCGGTCAGACAGGCATTACAGGATGCCGGACTGACAAAGAACGACATTGACCAGGTATTGCTGGTTGGCGGTTCTACAAGAATCCCATGCGTTCAGGAAGCCGTTAAGAGAGAATTAGGCAAGGAGCCTAACAAGTCTGTTAACCCTGATGAAGTAGTTGCCATGGGTGCAGCTATCCAGGGTGGCGTACTGACAGGAGACGTAAACGACGTATTACTGCTCGACGTTACACCATTGTCATTAGGTATTGAGACATTGGGCGGCGTCATGACCAGATTAATTGAGCGTAACACGACAATTCCTACAAGCAAGAGCCAGATCTTCTCAACTGCTGCTGATAACCAGCCAGCTGTAGACATCAACGTATTACAGGGTGAGCGTCCAATGGCTGCTGACAACAAGTCATTAGGTACATTCAAGCTTGACGGCATTGCACCGGCAAGAAGAGGCGTTCCACAGATCGAAGTAACATTCGACATTGACGTTAACGGTATCGTACACGTATCAGCAAAGGATAAGGGTACAGGCAAGGAACAGTCAATTACAATTCAGAACAGTTCAGGATTAAGTGATGCTGAAATCGAAAGAATGGTAAGAGAGGCTGAACTGCACAAGGCTGAAGACGATGCCAAGAAGGAAAAGATCGAACTGCGTAACAAGGCAGAAGGATACATCATTCAGATCGACCAGTCATTACAGGACAATGGTGACAAGGTAACACCTGAACAGAAGGCTGAAGTTCAGAAGTTAAGAGATGAACTGCAGGCTGCTCTGGATAACAACGATTACGATAACCTGAAGTTCAAACTGGATGCTCTGGAACAGGCAGCCAATCAGATGGCTCAGCAGATGTACTCACAGGCCGGTGCTCAGCAGAATGCTTACCAGAACCCTGGCAACAACAACGCTGACGACGTAATGGATGCTGATTTCACAGAAAAGAAGGAAGACTAACATAAGGAAAACCCAGTCTTTTAGCGGCTGGGTTCTCCTGCTGAAAGGAGAGCGAGGAAATGGCCGATAAAAGAGATTATTACGAGGTGCTTGGCCTGGAGAGAAGTGCCAGTGATAATGACATAAAGAAGGCATATCGTACATTGGCCAAGAAATACCACCCTGACCTGAACAAGGCACCAGATGCCGCTGATAAGTTCAAGGAAATACAGGAGGCATATGAAGTACTGTCAGATGCTCAGAAGAGAGCAGCCTATGATCAGTACGGCTTTGCCGGTGTAGATCCTCAGCAGGGATTCCAGGGATTTAACGGATTCTCCGGTTTTGACGGATTCGGAAACATCAACGACATATTTGATTCATTCTTTGGCGGTGGCGGCGGTTTCAGCCGTTCACAGAGAACCACAGGTCCAAGGAAGGGCAGCGACCGCATAATGACACTCAGAATCGATTTCATGGATGCCATTAACGGCGTTACCAAGAATATCAACCTGGACATGGAGGAACAGTGTTCCGAATGTATGGGATCCGGTGCACGCAGCAAGGATGACATCAAGGTATGTCCGACCTGTCACGGCAGTGGCAGAGTCCTGCGTCAGCAGCAGACAATGTTTGGAATGATGCAATCTGAATCTGCCTGTCCTGACTGTAAGGGAACAGGCAAGAAGATAGAGAAAGCCTGTACGCGCTGCAAGGGCAAGGGATATCTCAAGAAAAAGATCCAGGTTGAAGTCAACATTCCTGCCGGCATTCAGACTGGCCAGCAGTTGAGAATACAGGGCAAGGGTGAAAGAGGAATTGACGGCGGTCCTAACGGAGATCTGTATATTGAAGTAATCGTCAATGAAGATTCTCATTTCATCAGAGACGGCAAGGACATTCTCATTACCATTCCTATCAGTGCCATTGACGCTACTCTTGGCTGCAAGGTAGACGTACCTACCGTATATGGTGACGTAGAACTGACTATTCCTGCCGGAACTCAGCCGAATCAGAAGTTCAGGCTGAGAGGCAAGGGTGTCAAGGATACCAGGGGAGGCATGCCTGGAGATCAGTATGTCGAAGTTGACATCGTCATACCATCAAGCGTGTCCAGAGAGGAAAAGGAACTCTACGAGAAGCTGAAGTCTCTGGAAAAGAAATCCAGGAAGTCAGTCTTTGAGCGTTTCAAGAATACATTTAAGTAACATTAATTGTTACTTTTCTTA
>ONPK01000089.1 GCA_900319675.1 uncultured Bacillota bacterium | reverse complement strand
TATTCTGCTTTCGGCATACCTCAGGGCATTGTCAAGCAGGTTTTCAACGACGATTCGCCATGATTCCTCATCACCCCTGAATTCACCTTCCTGCAGATCACATTCAATGGTTACTTCCGGCCTGATCATCTTGAGAGATAACAGTACCTTCTCAACTGTATCCTTCATGCCGGTGGTCTTTTCAGTCTCCCTGGCCTGATCCATCATGTAATCCAGACGGTTGAGGAACAGCAGACTGTATACCTTCTGTTCCAAACGCTCGGAGTTCTCTATGATGACGTCAACGCTCTTTTCCAGGGTATCGTACGGATATATGCCGTCCTTGATGCTTTCAGCATAGGACTTGATGGTCGCTATCGGAGTCTTGAGGTCATGGGAAATGTTATGAACCATTTCCTCCTTGGTCTCCTCCTGTCTCTTCAGTTCCTCCTGAAGGGAAACAAGTTCTCTGGCCAGTTCGCCGATCTCATCGTTTCTGTCAACGTTCAGCGTAGCCTCCTCACCCTTTCTCATCTTGTCGATGTAGGAACGGATCTGCTGAAGCGGCGTAATGATGGATAGCGTCCAGAAGAAGATGAGAACAAACAGCACGGTTACCACTATTGACGTGGTATCTGACAGTCGCCTGATCAGCGTATTCTCAATGTTCTGGCCATAGGCATAGTCAATTATGGAAACTATTACTCTGTTATTATCAATGCGGTATGAACGGTAATAGTACTTGGTATCGTTTATTTCGGTAATGCCCTCGCTCCAGCTTTCCTCAAGCTGCTGGGACAGTCCGTTAACCTCATCCTGGAATGATGAGGAATAGGTATTGTTGCTGACCTGCAGGCTCAGGGTATCCCTGGTAAACACGAAATGAGATACCTGGGCATCAGCGCCGATCTCACTGGTACCCATGCTGGAGGATTCCACTCTGGATACTATGGTGTTCTGCGATGTTCTCAGAATGTCCATGACCTGGCTGTTGACAAAATCAGTGACATTACCCTTCATGTACACGTTGAAAAAGCCTAAGATGACAAAGGCTACCATTACCATTATGAATGTCAGCTGCTGTATCAGCGACAGCTCAGCTATCCAGCGGAAAAACTTTCGCATTAATCCAACCTGTAACCGAATCCATACAGGGTATGAATGTTAAGATCCGGCATTTTCTTTCTGAGTCTTCTGAGGGTATCGTCGACAACTCTGTCGCTGCCGAAGTAATCCGTACCCCAGATCTTGTTGAGAATGTCTTCTCTGGAGAAGGCCGTTCCCTTGTTATGTACGAACAGAATGAGCAGTTCAAATTCCTTGGTCGTCAGATCGATGTCGTTGGCCAGGTTAGGTGAAGATACCTTGCGCTGCTTTTCATCGATGAGATAACCGTCAACTTCCAGCTGCAGATCGTCACGGTATGAACGTCTGATGATGTTGTTGACTCTCAGAACTACTTCCTTCATGTTAAATGGCTTTGTTATGTAATCATCACTGCCCTTTTCCAGGCCGATGATGCGGTCAAATTCCTTGTCTCTGGCACTGATGAAAACGACAGGTATCTCCCTGCCCTGATTCTTGATCAGTTCAAACAGATCAAATCCGCTCTTTTCATCAAGCATTATGTCAAGCATCCACAGATGAACATCGTCATCGTAGATGTGGGCTTCTGCATCCTCATAGGTGTAATAAGAACGTACTTCGTAGCCTTCCTTTTCCAGGTAGCTCTTCATCAGTTCGTTCAGGTCCTTCTCGTCATCAACAATAGCTATAACTTTCTTCATATTATCATATCCACCTGTTCTGCCTTCATTCTATCACAAAACCTGCTGTTTTGATAATCTATCAAGATACTGCTGAAACTGCCTCTCATTGTATTCGCGGTTAAACGGAGCCTCCCCGTTTTCATAGAGTTCCCTGATCATCTTCATGTATTTTCTGAGGATCCCGTCGATTTCCTCTGGATAGTTCATGCTCTTTCTGTGCTCATCATATTCGTCTTCATCAAGCAGAATGATCGAGCCGTCCGGGAAGATCTTGTAGTCGAGATCATAGTCTATGTATTTAACCGCTTCCCCATCGTAGATTGCCGGGGACGCCAGATTGCAGTAATAGTAAATGCCCGTTTCCCGCATCATGGCAATGACGTTGAACCATCTGTCGCCATAGAAGTAACAGATCGCAGGTTCCCTTGTATACCAGTGATGACCGTCGTCATCAACGACCCAGGTCTTGTTTGTGACAATGACAAAATGACGGTCGTCGCTTTCCAGGACAAACCCCTGGTCCCAGCTGCGTCTGACATGACCGTCATGCTTGAAACTGTAAATGCTGACGTAAGTACCTGCCTCAGGATGCATCTTAATCCTTTCTCAGAACCGGTTTCAGTTTCTCGAAGATTATCGGAACCAGTATTACGTCAATGGCTGCCACAGGCAGTATGTATTCGGCATTATATGCCAATGATGCCCAGAACGGCGTTTCCCAGGCAACGCATCCGCTGAATGTTGAGCAGGCCAGTCTGATAAGGCTGGTGATGACGATGCCGGTATAGAAATGAGAAACATTCGGGAATAATGAAGCAAAGCCGTATGCCGTATAGGCAAAGATATAGTCAAAGAACAGACTGATGATACTGCCGTAGAAATTCATTGAACCCGTAACATAAAGCAGGCCGTTGGCAACCAGGGCAACCAGAGCCCCCTTCTTCCAGCCAAAGTGGTATGAAGCCAGTAACAGAGCAACGCTGCTCAGGTTGATCGATCCTCCCTGAGGCATTCTGAACAGTGTTATCTGGTCAAGTGCGATGAACAATGCGGCATATAATGCCATGTAAACTAAGTCTCTTGTCTTGTTATTCATAAAAAAACACCTCCAAACAGGCGCAGGCGGACTCCCTACGCTAGAATGACCTAGATCAGGTACTAAGGGTAATTCTCAGCAAAAATGCACCCCTGTCCATAAATAATTATATACCAGTACACCTTACTGTCCAGTAAAAATACACTGCATTATGATTCAAAACCACGCCTTTTAGTTATATACTTTTACTAGCGGAGGACTACCATGAAACAGCAGGATTACGAAATACTCATTGAACAGTTAAGGGCCATGTGTGAAGGCCAGAGATACATGTACACTCTGTTATCCAATACCAGCGCTCTTTTAAAGCAGTCTCTGCAGGATACAAACTGGGTCGGTTATTACCTCATGCAGGATGGAAAGCTCATTCTGGGGCCGTTTCAGGGCCTTGTGGCCTGTGAAGTGATTGAGGTTGGCAAGGGTGTATGCGGAACTGCCGTGGAAAGACGGGAAACCATCCTGGTCAGAAACGTTCATGAGTTTGCCGGGCACATTGCCTGCGACAGTGCCAGCAATTCCGAGATCGTAATCCCCATCATCATCAATGATGAAGTCTGGGGCGTACTTGACATCGATTCACCGCTGATTGCCAGATTTGATGAAACGGATCAGAAGTATCTGGAAGAAGCGGCAAGGATCCTGACCGTGGCAATAAAAGACATTCAAAGCTGAGCAGATCAGCTTTTTTTTCGGCAAAAATTCCTTCGATGTTCACCAGACATTCACAATTCAAAACTATCCTTTTTACAAAGAAAAAGGAGACATGACATGCCAGTTGAAACAAAGGAAATCATAATAGAGAAGCCTGAAGAAGAGGAAGAGAAAGAAACAGAATTCACTGAAGAGGAAAAGCCGGAAGACATTCCTGAGCCTCCAGTTGACCAAGAGGGTAAACCATGCCCTCCTCCACACGGCCACCATGGTCACCATCGTCCTCATGGACCAAGACCAGAAGGCAGAAGACCGGAAGGAGAAGATGGTGAAAGACCTGAAGGTCTGCCTGAACCACCAACCGACGAAAACGGAAACCCCTGTCCACCACCCCATGGACATCACGGTCACGGCAGACCTGACGGTTCTCACGGTCATAAACCTGAAGGCAAAAAGCCGGAAGATGCAGAGGAGCCTCAGGAAACTGAGCCTCTGCCAGAAGAGGAATCTCTGGAAGCATAAAGGAAGGAACAGCGTTCCTTCCTTTTCCTATGCCTGATAGTGTGATGAGAAATATCTCTTCTTTATTGGTGATACCGTGGTATCAATTCCGACATCTTCACAGATCAATGCAGACAATACCTGGAAAGGTACGATGTACTGCATCGGTGAAAGAATGTCAGTTGTGTGGTAGCTGAACTTCAGATCGAGTTCCCCTGTCGGGAAGTCCTTCTCAGCAGTTACCACGAATACGTTGTCACTGAAGGCATCCTTATAGTAAGGTACGGCTTCAGTAGCTCTCTTCTTTTCCTTCTCGCCTTCTGAAACGATGATAAAGAAGTATACGTCCTTATCGGGATATGCTCTGAACGGCCCATGCATCTGCTCCTCAAATTCATAGCCTGTGCAGGGACGGGCATATGTCTCAAAGAACTTCAGCCTGGCTTCCAGGGCCGTACCCCAGTTAATGCCCCAACCGGCAATGCTGCTGCGTTCCATCTTCAGGAATCTCTCCCTGTTTCTTTCATACCATTCAATTGATTCACTGACGATCGAATCAAAGTTTTCAGCCAGTTCGTAACAGTCCCTGTCAAGTTGTCTGAACTCATCCTCGCTGATGATTCCCTTTTTTCTGGCAATCTCAATCGCCATTACATAGAACTGGAAGATGGTCTGCGTATACCCTCTTGTCTCCGGTCCGATCTGCTCTTCCTCACATTCAAGATGACAGTAGCTGTCTGTCAGCTTTTCCAGAACGCTGTCAAGCTGTTCCGTTACACCAATGGTATAGTATCCGTCTTCTCTGGCCTTCTTGGCAGCTTCACAGGTTGAAATTGAATCACCGTGCTGCGAGAAGCAGATGACACAGATCTCATCCTTCTTGAAGATCCCTGTTGGATTGACGTCAACGTGATTGGTAAAATATGTCGGCGGTACGGCAACGCCTTCAATGTGCAGCAGTCTGACGAAGATGTTCTTTATTACGATGGAAACGTGATTTGAAGTACCTGATCCAAGGAAGAAGATCTTCTTGAAGTCATGGTTCATGAAGGCATCAACGAAGTCCTTCATGAAGTCATCTCTGATTGCATATGTCTTTCTGAGAACGCGTGGAGTATCCTTTACGTGTTCAATCATTGTCATTACTTTTCTACCCATTCTACATACTCCTTTTTCATTTCTAATATTATTGTATATACTTTTAGTGCTGATGTATATACATTAAATGAAATAATGTTTATAATACAGTTGTAACATGAAAGAAGGTACTTATGGAACTGTTTGAAAGCATAATGTGGAAATACATCGGTCAGGAATACCAGGTACTGACGGATAACATCAGAAGAACTGACATTGAGAAGCTGGCAGAGAAGCTTGCATGTTTTGACACGATCTATTTCGTATCACACGGCAGCTCATATAACGCCTCCATGACCGTCATGCCTTTCTTCATGAAGAATGCCGGAGTTAATGTTCATTGCATCACGGCAGGAAACTTCATTTCTTCGGAGACCCTGGCCTCACTGATCGATAATGAAAAGACTCTGGTCGTACTGATCTCTCAGACCGGTAACAGCCGCGGAACCCTGCAGGCAGCCCAGCTCGCCGAAAAGCATGGCATTAAGACTCTGGGAATCTCTGCCGATGATACAGCGACCCTTAAGAAATATACCGATTATTTCCTCACTCTTAACTGCGGTGAAGAGGACAGCAATGCCAAGACCAAGGGTATGAGCTCAACCATACTTGTCTTGCTGATGCTGGCCAGCTGCATCGGAACCATTAGAGGAACTATAACCCCGGAAGAAAAAGCCGCTGTTTACAGGGAATTACAGCTGCAATGTGCTGAACTTGATGATTTTGTATGCAGATCCATTCAGTTCTCCAGGGAAAACAGCGTCGGCAAGAACATGAAGGATTTCTACATCGTAGGTTCCGGCATGAACTACGGTCTGGCTCTTGAGGCTCAGATCAAGATGATGGAAACGATGTGCATTCCGACATGTGCCGTAGACAGTGAAGAGTTCTCACACGGGACACACCGTTCAATAA
>ONPK01000088.1 GCA_900319675.1 uncultured Bacillota bacterium | reverse complement strand
GGCAATGAATCTCTTAAATTCATTTTCCGTTGCTTCCCTGCCAAAGTAATCATTCAGCAACATCTCATCGAGTTTCTCATCATAATCAGCCTCAATTGATATGTCTGCCAGATCCCACATTGCATCATTCATGCCTGAGTATTCCCAGTCAATCAGGTAAAGTCTTCCATCACCTGATAATACCCAGTTCTCACAGAGAGAATCGCAATGGCATGGTACTTTCTTACTTACGCCGAATAAATCAACTTCATTCTTGATCTCTTCTACATGTTTCTTAACTTCATCATAGTCATCGTACATGCTGACATTGTTCTTGAAGATGATGTCCTCATACATTTTTGCCATGTCAAATACTTCAAATGGAACACCGGTGTCCTCCCCACAGGTATGCAGCTTATGGAATATCTCGGCTGCCTGTGCGATATGCTCCGGTTCCCTTAACAGTTCCGGTGTCATCGTGATGGCACCTTTTACGTACTCAGAGATCTTTGTGCCATCCTTACCAAAGTAATACAGCTCGGCATCTACACCAACCTTGTTGGCAAGTCTCGTGCTCTTTTCTTCATCACTTCTGACGATCATTTCCTCAGTTCCCTCACCAGGAATTCTGAAAACATATTCCTGACCGTCATTGGTGACCACCTTATATGAATGGTTAGTTAAGCCACCCAATCTCTTTATTTCCTTATAACCGTCCTTATGAAGGACACTTTTTATTAATTCAGCGATATAGCTTACATCGCTTTCAACTATCTGACTTCTCATTTTTACCCCAATATAACCGACATAACACAAGAGCCTTGCGGCTCTTGTCTGTTATCTTAATTAACCTTCCTTTTTCTTGTTCTTGCTCATTAAGAAGCAAAGTGCAAATCCTGCCAGCAGAATCACGCATAAGATGATGCCTGTGATCAGGCTTACTGTTGTTCCGTCAATGTTAACATTGCCGCCGCCGAACAGCTGACCTAATACCGTGCAGAATGGAATGTGTGTATAGTAACCATTTGCAAAGTGTGTAACCTGTGTAGCTGTTTCAGAAATCAGACCTGAATCTGCAGCTAAACGGTTCATGATCGGTGCTGTATAAGCATTTGAATAAATGGCAAAGATCGTAATGATTACAGTTGTCAGGTATGACTTCAGAACGTCACCCTTATTGACTGCTGCTGCCCACATTGAGAAGAATACGATGAATGTCAGGTCAGCTAATGGCATTACCTTTGAACCAGGCAGGAACAATGCTAATACGATGGCTGTTGGAACCATTAAGGCAGCAACTGCCAGAGCTGTTGGGTTACCTGTACCGATAGCTGGGTCAAGACCGATGAACAGCTTACGGTTAGGTGCATGCTTCTGCAGGAATTCCTTAGCGCCATCTGATACTGGTACTAAGCCTTCCATTAAGATACCGATCATCTTTGGCTGAATGTACATGGCAGCTGCCAGGTTGATACCAGTTGTTAATGAAGTTACAACGTCCATGCCGGCGATTAAGCCCATGACTGTACCGATAAAGAAACCGATGAAGATTGGCTCACCAAAGATGCCAACTTTTTCGCTCATTTCCTCTGGTGTCAGATGGATCTTGTTTAAACCAGGAATGTGGTCCATTAACCATGCGATTGGCTTACCAATCAAGCCCCATTCAGCATAGCCAGGTGCGTATGATACGATGCCAGGGAATCCGAAGAAGTCCTGCATCTGATCTGCTGTCCAGTCACCAACCTTGATGTTGATCATGTGACATGCTGTTGCAGCAACAAGGCCTAAAATGAAACTGCCTGACAGTAACTGTGTGATCATACCGCCAACGATTGCTTCCCAATAGTCCCAGATGTTGACTGATAAGTGGTTTGTCCAGTTAAGAGCCAGCATGATCAGGTTAGAGATGATGCCTACAGGAATGAAGATAAGACCAAGCTTTGAAGCCCAGCCGATTGCTGAGAAGCTGCTCCATCCGATATCTACGAATGTAAGAGCTCCGCCATACTTTTCGCCTAAGACATTAGCAGCACCGCCGATTGCAGAGATGAAGAAGTCCAGAATCAGGTATACGCCTGTCAGACCTACGCCAACAGTGATACCTACACGTAATGACTTCTTGAAGCCCATTCCGAATACCAGTGACAGAATGAACATTACCAGTGGTACCATCAGTACCGGTCCTAAGTTGTAAAGGAACTGTGAAATAGCATTAATGATTTCCATAAGATTTAATCCCCCTCTATGTTAAATAATGTTTTCCTTTTTCAGATAAGCTACGATCTCATCTACCAGTGCATCCATGCCGATGCCTGTTAACAATGGGATACCATTGAATATTGGCTGTCCAACATTCATGTTTGTTACAGCTGTTGCGACAACAACATCAGGATGTGTCAGATTAACGTTTGACTGCAAATCTGAGATTCTTCCGGTTGTTGTTCTGCATGTGATTCCTCTCTTGTTGAGAGCTTCCTGTAACTTCATAGCTGCCATTGTTGAAGTAGCTAATGCCGTTGCGCAGAATACTGCGACTTTAATTGGTTTGGTTGCCATGTTTTTCCTCCTTTTGAAGATGTGTATTCATTAACATATCGCTATGTTACTGACTAAACTCTGTATGCTTCATCGATTGCCTTCAGTTCATCAAAGGTATCGATTTCTATTACATCCTCACGGTCACATTCTCTGATCATGATTGTGTAATTGTCTTTTTTAGACAGAATTGGTACAAATTCCCAATACAGGTTTCTGTCTCTGTCATATTCAGTCTGCAGATCGATTTCAAGCTGCCTACCGGCTTTTTCATCCCAATATGATATTCCGATAACCAGATATATATCGTCTCCAGAACCGCCCTTAAGCTCGTCTGTAATGACGTTGTTTTCTGTTTTGAAGAACCAGTCATCAGTTTCCGTTACTTTCACGCCCATGAAGTTTGTTGAATACTGATATCTTCTGATAACCTTGTGATTGAAGACGATGTTGTCAGCGTCAAGCACGTAAGTATTGCAGAAGAGATCCTTCACTCTTATGGCACTTGATATGTTATTGGCCGTGTTGTACTCATCATTATCAATGAACTTTATCATCGGATACTTATACAGCAGTTGATCAAACTGCTCCTTGAGGTATCCCCTTACGATGTATATTTCTTCAATACCGGCCTCAAGGCAAGCATCAATTGCATGATCTATGATCCTTTCACCGTGAACTCTGATCAATGGTTTTGGTGTGTTCAGGGTGATTGGAACCAGTCTTGAACCGAATCCTGCAGCCAGGAAGATGGCTCTCCTTACTTTGTATGGTTCCAGGGCTTCCAGTCCCTTCTCAGTGATGTTACAGTCCTTAACATATCCATGAGAGATTAATTCCTTCTCTGTCTCACTTATCTGTTCTGACGTGTATCCTCTGACCTCAAAACCATCTATGTATTTACTCAATAAATCAAATTGAATCTTACTTAAACTCATTAAACAACCTCTTAATCATTTCAGCAGCGTATCGGTAATATTCCTTGGCATAACGGTACTGCCTGAAAGAATACTCTCCAAATTCCACTCCAGAGTTTCTCTTGTATTCACACCAGTTTGACAGTATCAGACCACACACAGACATGTAACAGTAAATCTTCGTTCTGGTTACTTCATCGCATTTGCCTTCATAATAGATGTCGATGAGTTCATCAGTCTGCTGCTTGTCATAAAGCGCATCGATCGCAAATTCCGCAATGTCTACGTCCTTATCCTGCATACCGGACATTTCCCAGTCGATCATCTGAAGTGACAGATCTCCATCCGTATTCGGATCAAACAGGAAGTTATCATGAACATTGTCCATGTGAATCAACTGATAAGGATTCTTATGCTCATCAATGAATTCCTTCAGTTCAAATATATGTCTCTTGGTATCTGCATAATCGCGGTAGATGCTTTCACTTCCGTTCCACAGACTTTCATAGAACTCGATCTGCTGAAACATGTCAATGATATGCGGAGCTTCAAGTTTCATGTCATGGAACTTTCTGAGCTTTTCCATGCATCTTCTGACATCTTCAGCATTGTCCTTATCGCAGCAATGTGCATTTTCGATGTATCGTGTTATCCTGTATCCATTTTCAGGATTCAGATATATCGGATCATCGCATATGCCCTTCCCATTAATGACTGAATAAACAAGTTTTTCATTCTTTCTGTCTATCAGCTGATTGGCTTCCTCACCGGGAATTCTCATGATGTACTTACTACCGTTAACGGTGAAGACAAACGATCTGTTTGTTACACCCTTCTTCAGCATTTCTATGTCCCTGATGTCACTTATTGAACATCTCAGTACTTCTGAAATAACTGTAAGAGCGTCTTCCGTTATTCTGTTAAGATCCGCATCGAATTCTCTCAGCTGCTCATAGCTGTTGATCTCAACATAATCTGAGAAACTGATCACTCTGGCATTGACTGTCATTCTGTCGTTTTCAAATAACGCTTCCTCCCAGAACTTGTCATCATATGACTTGATTCCGGAAAGTGTTCTGGTCTTTTCCCTGAAAACTATAGCCTTCTCTTCTGTAAGGTAACAAATTCCTACTAATGCATTACCACCCTGCGGTACCTTAACCAGTTCCATTTTTCTGTTTACTCTGACATTGGATGAGGCATAGGTAACATCAGCTACCATGTACCACGAATACATCTCTTCAGAGTTAAATGGATTGTTGCGGCACCAGATGTCTGCAGGCATGATGTAGGTGTTTGACACTTCATCAATTACCAGGCTCAGCGAACTGAGGTTATGCTTGTGCATGTAGTCTCTGTTGTAGACCAGTTTTACTCCATATTCATCCATCAGATATTCAAATGAATCCTTCATGAATCCGACAACAACCGTAACGTCGAATACGCCTGCCTCATGTAACTGTCTGATCAGTCTTTCAATCAGACATTCACCATTAACCTTCAGTAAAGGTTTTGGAGTATACATGTTAATTGGTACCATTCTCATACCAAACCCAGCTGCCAGAATAATGGCATTTCTTGGTCTGTTACTGTTCAGAAGAGCTCTACCCTTTTGTGTTAAAGCCATTTTGTCATTTATCAGACCTTCACTGTTCAATTTCTTAACTGCCTGGTTAACTGAACCTAATGAAATATCACATTCCTCGGCCAGTACCCTCTGGTTAACGAACTTTTTATTATTCAGGCTTAATAAGACGTCAAGGGTTTGCTTGTTCATGAAATTTCCTCAAATATAATTTGGTGAACATAAATGCTTATTTTTTGCTCAGCAATTGCTGAGCAAAAATAACACTTGGATATAATATCATGTTTTCAGAAGAAAATAAAGTTATTTATGCAATTTTGTCATAAACATTTCATATCTTCTGATCCAGAAATATTTATTGGTAGCCAGGATCAACGCATTCTTGAGTTTGTTCTTTCCCTGGCTGTAGTCAGCTCTGACCTTATCATATCTGTCAAGATACTTAACCTCAACAACAGCCTTGTCAGAATTGATGTATTTATTCAGTTCTTCTTCAGTTACATCATCAATTCTGTTTCTGTTCTTACCTATGTATCTGCTTAATAATAACTGCTTATTACGATTACTGTTGGTAATGCTGGTTGAACGGATTCTGTATCTCAGAACATAATCAGGAACATTGCCGAGTTTAAAGCCATGATATACGGCTCTTAATACAAAATCATAGTCTTCACAGTATCTTATATTTCTATAACCCTTAAGTGTATCAAACACTTTCCTTTTGCCTAACCAGGTAGGATGCGGTATTGGGCTGCCAAACCTTATCGTAGCATTGATGCCTTCGGTAGATGATGGGAACTCATACTTTCTGATTTCCTTATCCTCCTCACTGTCATTGATCAACACAAGCCAGCCGCCGACAAGATCCAGCTGTTTTTCCTGCAAATACCTCAACTGCTTTTCCAGTCTGTCCGGAAAACTGATGTCGTCAGCATCCATTCTGGCAATGTATTCACCTGTGGCTACCTTTAGTGCTCTATTAAGGCTGTTAACTAGTCCAAGGTTTTTCTCATTGTAGACAAGTTTAATTCTTGAATCAGTCAGCCCA
>ONPK01000086.1 GCA_900319675.1 uncultured Bacillota bacterium | reverse complement strand
ATCTTCAGACCTCCCTTGAGTTTCCTGACCCTGCCGTTCATCTCATCTGCCAGAAGACATACTGCCGCTGCCTGTTCACTTACTTCCTTAACCAGGCATCTGGCTTCAGAGGGAACCGTGGTACTCTGTGATCCGCTGGTAAGTTCACTTACCAGGCCGTCATACCTGCCTTTCATGAAGACGGTCATGATGCCCTTTTCACCAATGGCTACCGGAAATCTTCCATCCGGAGTAAATGAGAAGGAAGCCGGTTCCACCTTGGAAACATACAGCTTCATGTCGTCCATCATTCTCTCCTCATCACTGCCGTATACGAGTCTGATCTCCTTATTTAGCTTATTGCCTGAATCTCTTATCATCCTTACCGCCAGATAGACCAGCCATGCCGGGGTCTTCATGTCCTGAGATCCTCTGCCATAAAGATAACCGTCCTCGATGTCACCGGAAAACGGATCCTTCTGCCATTCACCATTTACACTTACGACGTCAAGATGACTCAGAATGTCGATCCTTTCTCCTTCTCCTACAGTGGCAAAGATGATTTTGTTTTCCAGATCAGTTACCTCAAAGCCGTCACTCTGAAGTACCTGTTTCATGTACGTCAAAGCGTCATGAACCGGCTTTCCATACGGCTTATCATGATCAGCTGTCTTTTCATCATATGTCGAAGGAATGCTAATCAGCTTCTGCAGTCCCTCAATGTTATCCATGAAGTATTTTCTGTAATCCATTATTCCTACCTGTGATGTTTTAATTATACAACATCGACAAGTTCTTTTTACCGCATTAACACCCTGCGGATATGTTAAAATAGTTACGAAGCCGAAAGGGTGATCACATGACAGACATTAACAAGCTCAGAAATCAGATAGACGAAATTGACAGCCAGCTGACCGAACTGTTCCAGAAGAGAATGGAAACAGTTGAAAAAGTGGCTGAATATAAGAAACTGAACGGAATCAGCACGAATGATCCTTCAAGGGAACAGAAGATAATCGAAAAGCATCTGCCGGAAGTTGAAGAAAAGTGGCAGCCCTATTACCGCGATTTCCAGGAGGAACTGTTCGTACTGTCAAAGAAGTATCAGGACACAAAGAACAGAAATGACGATCCATTCATCAGATACGGCATGGATTTCAGCGAATACCGTGACGCAGCCTTCAACGCATCCCAGAATGCCAGAAAGGCCATGGCCAGAAATCCGGAAACGGTCAACGGAACAGTTGGCTCATTATGCGGGGATGACGGCACCATCATTGCCTTTGACTCCGTATACGATGCCTATGACAGGGTGCCAAACAAAAGAAAAGCCAGCTATGCCGGCGGCATTCAGGGAAACCCTGACTTCAACGAAACGGTATTCAACTGGCTGAACAGACTGGACAATATCAGGATACCGCACAGAAACGTTGCCACGCCGGGCGGAACCGGAGCCATCTCACTGGCCGTAACCAATCTTTTGGACAAGCATGAAACTCTGTTAATACCGTCAATTGCCTGGGGCAGCTACCGGGTAATGGCCGGGCAGCACGATCTGAAGGTAGATACATACGAGATCTTTGAAAACAACGAAGTCTCCATAAACGGCATGAAAAGGAAATGTGCCGAGATGATGGAGCACCAGCATAAGGTCGTCATCATCATCAACGACCCGTGTCAGAACCCGACCGGAGCCACCATGGGCAAGAAGCTCTGGGCTGAACTGATTGAATATCTTAATGAACTGTCCAAGCAGGGACCGGTTGCCATCATCAATGACATTGCCTATTTCGACTATGCCGTTGACTGGCAGAATTCAACCGCCTACATGGAATGCTTCAACGAAATGTCAGACAACATGCTGGCAGTAGTCTGCTTCAGCTGTTCCAAGACACTTACCGCCTATGGCATGCGTGTTGGCAATGCCATGATCCTGGCAAGAAAGGAAGAAGCAGTAGAACACCTCTACAATACCTTTATCCGTACCGCCAGAGCCTCCTGGAGCAATGTCAATAACGGCTTCATGGACTGCTTTGTAAAGATGGTAAATGAGAATAAGGAAGGTTTCCTGAAGGAAAAACAGGAAGCACTGGATCTTCTGAAGAACCGCAGCCGCATCTTCCTGCAGGAAGCTGAAGAATGCGGACTGCCGTTATATCCGTACAAGGAAGGCTTCTTCGCAACGGTAAGAATTGATGATGAAGACCTGCTGAACAGATATCACGCCGCTCTTGACAGTCACGACATCTACACAGTCAAGTTTGCCAAAGGCATAAGAGTTGCCCTGTGCGGCATTCCTACCAATAAGTGCATCGGCCTTGCCAGAAGAATGAAGGACATTCTGAACGAAGTCATGTAAAGAACAAATGCCATCGGATAACCGATGGCATTTTATTATTCATTACTGTTCAGCGTACCCTTTCCCCATCCGGTACGGAGTATGTTATCCAGGAGTTGGAACCGATGACACAGTCATTGCCGATTCTCGTCTCACCACCCAGTATCGTCGCATTGGCATAGATGACGACATTGTTGCCGATGGTAGGATGTCTCTTGCCGCCCTTGACGGGATTGCCGTTGGCATCCTTGGCAAAGCTCTTGGCTCCGATGGTAACGCCCTGATAGATCTTGACGTTGTCTCCTATCTCAGCGGTTTCACCGATTACGATGCCGGTACCATGGTCAATGCAGAAATTTCTACCGATCGTTGCGCCGGGGTTGATGTCTATTCCGGTCCTGCTGTGAGCGTATTCCGTCATTACTCTCGGAATGATCGGAACTGAGAGCTCGTACAGTACATGAGCCAGACGGTAGATGGCTATTGCTCTGAAACCCGGATAACAGATCAGGATCTCTTCATAGGAAGTAGCCGCCGGGTCCCCGTCGTATATTGCCTTGATGTCCTGATTCAGCAGAGACAGTATTTCCGGAAGAGCGGAAAAGAAACTGTCCGTCTTTTCCCTTACGGTTTTCTTATCCATTCCCAGGATCGTCATCTGTTCAGTCAGGATCTTTTCAATGTTTTCCAGGATCTCTTCGCTGCCCATGCCGAGCTTGAAGAAATCCGGGAAAAGCAGACTCTGTAACAGACTGGTCATGCCAGCGATCTTGTCACGGTTGATCACCTCATCCTGAAAGGTTATTTCTCTTCTTTCCTGCAGTTTTTCCAATAATTCACTGTGATTCATACTATCCCCTATTCTGAAAACATTTCCGTTGAAAGGTAGCGGTCACCTGAGTCAGGCAACAGAACTACCACGTTCTTTTCCTCGTCCCTGGCTGCGCTGATTGCCGCACATAAAGCTGCACCGGAAGATATTCCGCACAGTATTCCTTCCACATGGCCCAGCTTAACGGCTGTATTTATTGCGTCATCATTGCTGACGGCAACGACCTTGTCATATACTTCCGTATCAAGAATTGAGGGAACGAAGTTCGCTCCGATACCCTGGATCTTATGCGGACCGGCCTTGCCTTCTGATAGAAGCGGTGATGAGGCAGGCTCTACTGCGATTATTTCAACATCAGGTTTCTGCTCTCTCAGGTAATGGCCAACGCCTGTTATCGTTCCGCCTGTGCCGATGCCGGCAACGAATGTATCAATATTTCCTTCCAGATCTTTCCAGATTTCCGGACCGGTGGTTTCATAATGAGCCCTGGCATTTGCCGGGTTATCAAACTGCAATGGGATAAAGGCATTTTCAAATGTTTCAGCCAGTTCATTGGCTTTTTCCACTGCTCCGGCCATTCCCTTTGAGGCATCGCTTAATACGATCTCGGCACCATAGGCCTTGATGAGCTTTCTGCGTTCAATTGAGAAGCTTGCCGGCATGACGATGATGACTCGGTATCCTCTGGATACGCCTACAGATGCCAGACCGATGCCGGTATTACCGGAGGTAGGTTCGATTATGACTGAATTCTTATTCAGCAGTCCTTTTTCCTCAGCATCAAGTATCATGTACAATGCGGCACGGTCCTTGGCAGAACCTGTCGGATTAAGATATTCAAGCTTGGCAAAGACTCTGCCCTTAAGCTCATATGCCTTTTCAATACCGGTCAGTTCCATTAACGGCGTCTTACCGACCAGTTCAGCAACGTTCTTATATAACATTAATGTCCTCCTCAAAGGATCGCTGATCCTTAAGTCTCACTAGTAATACTCTAATTCTTTTCCCGCCTTTCAGCAAGAATTATGCCATGATCCGAAAAGAAAGCATCATTTATCAAGATGCTCTCTGATCATTTCAACTGCCATTACATAACCACTGAAGCCCTGGCCCTTTATCTGACCGATGCAACCGGGGGCAACGTATGATACGTGACGGAAGTCTTCCCTTTCGGCAATGTCGCTGATGTGTACCTCAACGACCGGCAAGGGGCTTACAGCCTTTACGGCATCCCCCAGAGCTACACTGGTATGGGTGTATCCGCCCGGATTGATGACGATACCGTCGTATTTTTCAAAATAGGCTTCCTGGATCCAGTCAATGAGGTCACCCTCATGATTTGACTGTCTGAATGTCAGCTCATCTTCCTTACATCTTTCCTCAATGTATCTGAGCAGACTTTCATATGTCTCAGAACCGTAAATGTTCTTTTCTCTGATTCCCAGCATGTTGAGGTTGGGACCGTTAATGACCATTATCTTCATCATCTCTTACCGAACTTCTTTCTTCTGGCGGTTGCCTCGATCATGATCTTCTTCATCTCCTCAACGTTTTCCTCATCGATGAGATCTCTCATCCTGGTCATCTGAGCAATGAGATCGTCGATCTCCTGCATCAGATTATCCTTGTTGCAGATGAACAGTTCCGGCCAGAGATCTTCATTGATGTTGGCAATTCTGGTCAGGTCACGGAAACTGTCACCGGTATAGTCAACCAACTTGGGGTCATCGCTCATGCTCATCAGTGACAGGGCAATGACATGACACAACTGTGACACAAAGCCGATGATCCTGTCATGATCCTCAGGATTCAGTTCGGATACGGTCTTGAACTTCAGTACCCTGGCAATGTCGTAAGCGGTGTTGATTGCTCTTTCAGTATTCTTTTCCGTGGGAACGATGATGAAGTTTGAAGTCTCAAACTGATTGCAGTCAGCGTAGGTAATTCCCTTGAATTCCCTTCCTGCCATCGGATGACAGGCAATGAATTCGATCTGCGGATCAAGTATCTCATTGATCTCATCGATTACCTTTCTCTTGATGCCGGTAACGTCAGTAAGTATTGAGCCCGGCTTGAGCAGATGCTGATTCTGTCTTATCCATTCAACGAATGTTACGGGATACAGAGCTGAAATGACGATGTCACTGTCTCTGACCAGTTCAGGATCACTTCCGCCTTCACTGATCCAGTGCATCTTCTTGGCATATTCAATGGTGCCGGGATCAATGTCAATTCCCGTTACCCTGTAACCGGCATTGAAAAAACCCTTGGCATAACTGCCGCCCAATAAACCCAGACCAATGATGGTTATCTTCGCTGCTCTGCTGATCATGTTAACTTCACCTCTACTCCTGTTTTTCTCAGATCTTCAAAGAAATCCGGATAGCTCTTGTTAACGGCTTCGGCCCCGTTAATGACCGTTTCCCCGTCAATTGAAGATGCCAGTACTGCCAGAGCCATGACGATGCGATGATCACCATGCCCATCCAGTTCCTCGTCTCCCTTAAGACTTGATTTCCCCTTGATCCAGACACTGTTTTCATCTGAGCTGATATCACAGCCCAGTTTTCTTAATTCTTCTTCCATGGCCGCAATGCGGTCTGACTCCTTCATCCGTAATCTTCTTACGTCTGTGAAATGAGAATCTCCCGTTGCCCTGCAGGCCATCGCAAACAGCATCGGTCCCAGATCAGGGCAGTCCTTAAGACTGGCCTCCATTCCCCTAAAACCGTCTGCCGCAAAGCTGTAACCGCCGGTTACTGAATCAACAGTCACACCTGCATTTCTGAATATCTCAATGAACTGATGGTCTCCCTGATGAGAATCATGATTCATTCCTGAAACCGTGATCTGCCTGTTATTCAGGACTGCCAGGGCAGCGAAGAATACGGCCTGGGAATCATCACCGCTGACTGCGTCAGTGACCGGATGATATTTCTGGAATCCCGGTATGGTAATGGTATTTCCCTCAAGCATGATCCTTATTCCGAATTCAGCCAGTA
>ONPK01000014.1 GCA_900319675.1 uncultured Bacillota bacterium | reverse complement strand
GGACTGGTTCATAGACTTGACCGTCCGGTTGGCGGGATCATGGTATTTGCCCGCACCAGCAAGGCTGCTTCCAGACTTTCAAAAATCATAGCTGAACGTACATTCTCCAAGACCTATCTGGCCATCGTTGAAGGACATGACATCAGAAAGAGCGATACTCTCATCGATTACCTGATCAAGGACAGCAAGACCAACACCGTATCAGTTACGGATGAAGCCCATGGCAGGAAGGCCGTGCTTGACTATGAACTGCTCAACAGCAGGGATGATCTTAATCTTGTCAAGGTCAATCTGCATACCGGCAGAAGTCATCAGATAAGAGTCCAGTTCGCCTCCAGAAACATGCCGTTATGGGGAGATCAGAGATATAACCCGAAAGCCGTGAAGCATCAGCAGATCGCCTTATGGTCATATGAGATATCCTTCCCCCATCCAACCACAAAGGAGGTCCTCACCTTCCGATGCGAACCTCCCAGAAAATATCCATGGAATGAATTAATGCCTGAAAGCTGAGCTTCCAGGCATTTTATTTAGTCTAATTCAGCTGCGCCGGTATACAGCTTGTAGTAACGGCCCTTCTGTCTTAACAGGTCATCGTGGTCACCGCGTTCAACGATCTGACCGTGTTCAAGAACCATGATGGCATTGCTGTTGCGGACTGTTGACAGTCTGTGGGCAATGACGAATACCGTTCTGCCCTGCATCAGCTTGTCCATGCCCTTCTCAATTACTCTTTCGGTGTGAGTATCGATTGAAGAAGTGGCTTCGTCAAGGATCAGTACCGGCGGGTTGGAAACTGCCGCTCTGGCAATGTTCAGCAACTGCCTCTGACCCTGTGACAGGTTGGTTCCGTTTGCCGTAAGCATCGTATCGTAGCCATCCGGCAGTCTGTTGATGAAACTGTCGGCATTGGCCAGCTTGGCAGCGGCAATGCACTCTTCATCTGTTGCCTCCAGGTTACCGTAGCGGATGTTATCCATTACGGTGCCTGAGAACAGGTTGGTATCCTGCAATACCATGCCTAATGACTTTCTCAGTGAACTCTTCTTGATGTTGTTTACAGGGATGCCGTCATAGGTAATGACGCCTTCCTGAACATCATAGAATCTGTTGATCAGGTTGGTAATGGTCGTCTTGCCGGCTCCGGTTGAACCTACGAAGGCGATCTTTTGACCAGGCTTGGCATACAGCGATACGTCTTTTAATACGACCTTATCAGGTACATATGAGAAGGTAACGTCATTCAGTCTGATGTCTCCCTTCAGTTCCGTCAGATCTCCGGTTGCCGGATCCTTCCAGGCAAACGTTCCGGTTCTCTGCGGGCATTCAATCAGTACGCCTTCCTCATTTATGGCATTGACCAGTTCGATCTTTCCCTCATCAACTTCAGTCGGAGTATCCATTACCTCAAACATTCTTTCAGCTCCGGCAATGGACATCATGACACCGTTGAACTGCTGAGACAGACCGCTTACCGGTCCGGCTATCTGCCTGGTATAGAGCAGGAAGCTGGCTAAGGCACCTAATTCAAGCGAACCATCAATGCAGGCCTTGGCGCCTAATACGGCGACAACGGCATAGCTTATGTATGACAGGTTGACGTTGATCGGCATTAATGACTGGGCAAACATGTTGCTCTTGATGCTGGCTTCCATCGTCTCGTCATTGAACTTTGAGAAAGCCTTTACTGATTCCTTCTCATGGGAGAAGACCTTGACTTCCTTCTGACCCAGCAACATCTCCTCAACGTAGCCGTTGATGTCACTGACGGTCCTCATGACCTTGACGAAGTACTTTCTTGATCTCTTGCCGACGAATACGCTGACTGATGTAACAAGTACCAGTAACGTCATCGTGATCAGGGTCAGTTTCGGTGACAGAATGATCATCATCGTCATTGAGCCTACCAGGGAAATGATCGTATTGATCATCTGCGGCAATGTATCGCCGATCAGAGGTCTGATGGCATCAATGTCGTTAGTATAGAAGTTCATGAGTTCGCCATGGGTATGGGTATCATAGAACTGTACAGGCATGTCCTGCATGTGGCTGAACAGGTCCAGACGCATGTTATGCAGCGTACCCGTGGTAACGATGCTCATTATCCTGCGGTAAATGTAGGCAGCGGTAATGCCGCACATGTGTAATCGTTGATCAGTGGTGTAAAGAAATATGATGATGCAACGTTTGTCAGTGCCTCGATGATGATGCATAAGAAGACGATCACCAGCAGCCACTTATACTGAGCCAGATAGCTGAATATCCTCTTCACGGTTGCCGGAATGTCGTTGGCACGTGACCTTCTTATTTCACGGTAGTTTGATTCACTCATTACTGACTCACCCCCTTAAGCTGGGTTTCATACAGATCATGGTAAACCATGTTGCGTCCCATTAATTCATCATGGGTACCGATGTCTTCGATTTTGCCTTCATTCATGACGACGATCTTGTCGGCGTCCATGATCGAGGAGATACGCTGGGCGATGATGATCGTGGTCATGCCGGCCAGCCTTTCTCTTAAAGCCGTTCTGATCTTCTTGTCGGTTTCGGTATCTACGGCAGAAGTACTGTCATCCATGATGATGATGTCAGGCTTCTTCAGCAGGGCTCTGGCAATGCAGAGTCTCTGTTTCTGACCGCCGGATACGTTTACGCCGCCCTGTCCCAGGTCTGTCTCATATCCCTTCGGAAAGGAGGTGATGAAATCATGAGCCTGAGCACATCTGGCAGCTTCCACGACTTCTTCGTGAGTAGCGTTCTGATCGCCCCACTTCAGGTTTTCCTCAATGGTACCGGAGAACAGAACGTTCTTCTGCAGTACCATGGAAACAGACTTGCGCAGATTGTCCAGTCTGTACTCTCTGACATCATGACCGCCAACCAGGACTTCACCTTCCGTGACGTCATATAAACGCGGCAGCAGCTGTACCAGAGTGGTCTTGCTGGAACCGGTTGAGCCGATGATGCCCACCATCTCGCCGGACTTTATGGTCAGGTTGATGTTTTCCAGGGCATACTTATGAGCATCGGCAGTATACTTGAAGGAAACGTTTCTGAATTCAACTGAACCGTCTTCCGGAACAAGTACAGGATCGGTTCCCTTATCTTCAATGTCAATCTTCTCATTCAGAACTTCATTTGCACGGTCTACTGAGGCCTGGGCAAAGATGATCTGCATCAGGGCAAAGGATACCATCATTAATCCGAACAGGATGCTTCTGAGATATGAAAGATAACTCATGAATTCTCCCATGGTCATGTTACCGGCAATGATGAAGTTGCCGCCGAACCATGATACGGCGATCATGCAGGCATAGGTAACGAAACTGAAGAACGGGTTGTTCAGGATTACCAGACTCTCAGCCATGCGCTGCTGCTTACGGACTGACAGGGAGGAATCTTCAAACTTCTTCTTTTCAAAGTTCTCCCTTACGAAGGTCTTGACTACTCTGATGCCTACGAAGTTTTCTTCCAGAGAGGCATTCATGCGGTCAAACTTTCTCATCAATACTCTGAACATCGGATGAGCAAAGTGTGAAATGAGATACAGACCGATGGCAAGTACCGGAATGGCTACCAGGAAGATCTTTCCCAGCTGGGCATTCAGGGTAAATACCATGATGGTTGACGTTATTAACTGGAATGGGGCTCTTATCAGCATTCTGATGATTGCCAGATAGGCCATCCTTAATTCACGCATGTCCTTGGTCATTCTGGTTACCAGCGAAGGAACCTCAAACTTGTCCATGTTGGCAAAGCTGAAATTCTGGATCTTCTCATACAGGGCCAGACGCAGGTTTCTGATGAAACCGCTGGATGCCATGGCGGCTAAGATGCCTGAAGCAGCGCCCAGTAACATTGCCGCAAATGAGTACATGACCATCTTCCATCCTGCCTGATAGATGATGTCCATGTTGACCCCGCCGGCACCGTTTATGCCCTCGTCAATGATGACGGTCATGGTACGGGGTATGGATACCTCAAACAGTACCTCCAGAGCGACAAGAACAGGTGCGATGATGGCTGCCCACTTGAACTGTTTCGTGTATTTCAAGACGAGCTTAAACAACGCTTATCCCCTCCTTTTCTGCGAAAAAAAATGAAAAAGTCTTCACTTCTTAATGTATTCTATATTATGAATCAGGGTATTTCAAGTCGGTTGAACGAATGTTTTACACATGGTTATTCAAGACAAAAACAAAGAGAAGCGACCGGTCAGATCACTTCTCTTTTTCATGTTTTCTATGCAGTTTTTAAGGCTGTTTGCCGATATAGGCCAGGATGCCGCCATCAACGTACAGGATGTGTCCGTTGACGAAGTTTGAAGCATCAGATGCCAGGAATACTGCCGGTCCCATTAAGTCCTCAACATCGCCCCAGCGTTCTGCCGGTGTCTTGGCAATGATGAACTGGTCGAACGGATGTCTTGATCCATCCGGCTGCGGTTCTCTTAACGGGGCTGTCTGCTTGGTGGCAATGTAGCCAGGTCCGATGCCGTTGCACTGAATGTTGGCATGGCCGTATTCAGAGCAGATGTTCCTTGTCAGCATCTTCAGTCCGCCCTTGGCAGCTGCGTAGGCAGATACTGTTTCCCTGCCTAATTCAGACATCATTGAACAGATGTTGATGATCTTGCCATGTCCCTTGGCGATCATGCCCGGGATGACGGCCTTTGAACAGATGAATGCGGAGTTCAGGTCAGTATCAATGATCTTTCTGAAATCCTCTACGCTCATCTCGATCATCGGAATGCGCTTGATGATGGCTGCGTTATTGACCAGAATGTCAATTACGCCAACTTCCTCATTGATCTTCTTAACGAATTCAATTACCTGATTCTCATCAGTAACATCGCATACATATCCAATGGCATCTACACCGTTTGCCTTATATCTGGCCTTGGCTGCGTCGATCTTTTCCTGGCTTCTGCCATTGAAGACGATCTTGGCACCGGCATACGCCATGCCGCAGGCGATACCGAAGCCGATACCGTCCGTTGCGCCAGTAACCAGAGCAACCTTTCCGTCAAGACGGAAGCTGTCCATTGTGAATTCTGCCATTATGCTCACCTATCTCTGAACTCTGCCTGATGCATCGCCGCCGGCCAGAGCCTTGACTTCTGCTTCAGATACGAGGTTGAAGTCTGTTGGAATGGTGTGCTTCAGAGCGCTGGCTGCTACTGCGAATTCCAGAGCTTCGCCCTGTGTCTTCATTGTTAACAAGCCATGAATGACGCCGCCGGAGAATGAGTCACCGCCGCCAACTCTGTCGATGATCGGGAAGATGTCATAACGCTTTGATTCATAGAATTCCTTGCCGTTATAGATCAGAGCCTTCCAGCCGTTATGTGTAGCAGAGAATGATTCTCTTAATGTTGAAATGACATACTTGAAGCCGAATTCTTCAGCCATCTGCTTGAAGATCTCCTTGTAGCCTTCAGCGTCTGTCTTACCTGCCGAAACATCTGATTTTGGCTTGAAGCCCAGGCATAATTCAGCATCTTCCTCGTTGCCGATGCAGACGTCAACGTACTTCATCAGAGGTCTCATGATTGAGATTGCCTTTTCTGATGTCCACAGTTTCTTACGGAAGTTCAGGTCTACTGATACGGTAGCGCCGGCCTTCTTGGCTGCGATCAGTGCCAGTTCCAGGTTCTTGGCAGAAGCGTCTGAAATTGCCGGTGTAATTCCTGACCAGTGGAACCAGTCAGCACCTTCGAAAATCTTGTCGAAATCGAAGTCTTCCGGTGTTGCCTCAGCGATGGCCGCGTGTGCTCTGTCGTAAATGACCTTTGAAGGTCTCATTGAAGCGCCTGTTTCCAGATAGTAGATACCTAATCTGTCACCGCCTCTGGCAACGTATTCGGTATGAACGCCATATCTTCTCAGAGCGTTAATGGCACACTGACCGATTTCATGAGCAGGAACCTTTGAAACAAAGTATGCTTCATGGCCATAGTTGGCTAATGATACTGCAACGTTGGCTTCGCCGCCGCCATAGCAGGCATCGAATGTATCAGTCTGTACGAAGCGTGAGTTACCCGGTGTGGATAATCTCAGCATGATTTCACCCATTGTTACTACTTTCATAATTTACTGTTCTCCTCCATTTAACTATAAATTACAGAACCAGATGGATTGCGAATCCACCGATCTCATCCTTGAAGTAGATGAACTTCATATTGCCCTTTTCATCGTATGTTGCTGAATCTTCATCAAATTCATAGCCCTGAGCTTCGAAATATCTCTTGGCTCTGTCAACATTGTTAACACCAACTGCGATGTGGCCGTGAGTACCCTTCTTCTTGTCTTCATTCATTACTTCAACTAATTCTGAACCGAACCAGCCTTTGGAGGTTTCTCTTACCTTACCGCCGAAGAATCTGGCAAACTGCTTTGCTAATTCCAGACCATTGCCGTTTTCCTCATTGATGCCGATGTGTTTGATCTTGATGCCTAACATGGTGTTAACGGCACCTCTGGTCAGTTCTTCGATCCTGTCGAAGTTCTTTTCAGCGATGGCCTTCTTATCGATCATCCATGTACCGCCGCAGGCAACGATTACAGGGTCATTCAGATAAGAATTGACATTACCTTCATTAACGCCGCCTGTTGGCATGAATTTCATTGTGTTATATGGAGCTGCCAGGGCCTTGATCATCTTCAGGCCGCCTAAAGGTTCAGCCGGGAAGAACTTGACAACCTTAAGGCCGAATGACATTGCCGTTTCAATGTCAGCACCGTTGGCTGTACCAGGGAAAATTGGAATTCCCTTTTCCTGACAGTATTTGATCGTTACAGGATTTGTACCTGGAGAAACGATGAATTCTGCACCTGCATCGATTGCTGAATCAACCTGTTCCGTTGTCAGTACAGTACCTGCGCCAATGATCATTTCAGGGCATGCCTTCCTCATTTCGATCATTGCGTCGTGTGCTGCAGCTGTTCTGTAGGTAACCTCAGCTACCGGTAAGCCTCCGTTGCACAGAGCCCTTGCCAGCGGTGCGGCATCTTCTACGTTTTCAAGAGCGATTACTGGAACTATTCCAATGTCATGAATCTTCTTATTGATATCGTTCATTTTCTCCTCCTTATTTAATGAAGATATATACTTTAGATCTTCTTTATTAACATCCCTTAACCAGCTTACCCTTTTCTTCAGGTCAATGCCGGTATTATACTCCTTGAATTCACAGGTCTTCCGGGCATGTTCCTTATCCCAGTCACTGTATCCTTCCTGTCTGATATGCTTTCCCAGATGACTGTTGACGATCAGGCACTTGCCGTAATCCCGCCACGGTCTGGCCAGATATACGGTATCGTCCATGCCTTCTTCAGCAGTGAAATCACAGTGGTCGAATATGAACCCGTAAGGTTCATCAGCCGGAGTGCTTGGTGCACATACGTAACCGTTGATCTTCTGCTGAATGTCCAGCGATCTTATTTCACAGTCATGGAAATATCCCTGTCCGCCGCCGAATATGAAGTCGATCGAACCTTCAATGAGACATTTCTCAAATGCTGCCCTGCGGAAAACTCTTTCCCGGTTTTCCAGCGGTCCTCTGAAACCGCCCTTTTCATATTCGCTCTCAGGCAGCGGTCCCAGAAACAGGGTGTCCTGATATGAGGAGAACAGGCAGTTAACAGCTCTGAAGTCATTGCCGTCGATCATCAGGGCTATCGCCTGACCTTCATCATGACCGTTACTGTTGATGACTCTGACGTTTTCAAACGTCACATTGTCTGCATCGACGAATACGGTATAGGTCCGGAAAGTCCCTCTCTTGATCCCGTCATCCAGTATTTCATAAGCTCCGAGATCATATTCGATCGTACCGCTCTGACGGTTATGTTCGGCTTATCGATGACGACCTGTTCATGGATACAGCCATCAATTTCTATGATCTGACTTTCCTGAACATCGGCCAGAGCCTGTTTCAGACTGCTGTACTCTTTCCCCTCTATCCTAATCATTGAAGCCCAGATAGTTTACGGCGTTGTTGTATGAAATGTCTTCAACCATTTCCTTCAGAAGCTTTTCATCTGCCGGATATTCACCGTTTTCTACTAATGTACCGATGAAGTCACACAGAATTCTTCTGAAGTATTCATGTCTGGTGTATGACAGGAAGCTTCTGGAGTCTGTCAGCATGCCGACGAAGTTGGCGAGCATGCCGTCATTGGCCAGAGTCTGCATCTGTTCCTGCATGCCGATCTTATGGTCATTGAACCACCAGGCACTGCCGTGCTGCATCTTACCTCTGATGCCGTCACCCTGGAAGCAGTTCATTGTCGTAACGATGGCTGCGTTGTCTGCAGGGTTCAGTGAGTAGATGATCGTCTTTGGCAGGTTGCCTTCACGGTTCAGGCTGTCCAGGAAGTCAGCCATTTCAGCAGAAGGTGCATAGTTGTTGATGGTGTCATAACCTGTATCAGGTCCAAGCTTGTTGAACATGTCAGTGTTATTGTCACGCTTGCAGCCATAATGCAGCTGCATTGCCCAGCCTAATTTATGATATACGGAAGCCAGGTGGCTCATGAAGGCTGTCTTGAACTTCAGTTCTTCTTCTCTGGTGACCTTTTCACCGGCAAGTCTCCTGGCAAAGATCCTTTCGATCTCTTCTGGGCTGGCCGGATTGTACATGATGTATTCCAGGGCATGGTCGCTGGCACGGCAGCCCATGGAAGCGAAGAATTCGATTCTTTCGTCAATGGCAGCACACAGTTCAGCGAATGTATTGATCTTTCTTCCGGTTACGCCTTCAAGTCTGGCGATGTAATCCAGATAGTCTACCTTTTCGATGTTGTTGGCCTTATCAGGTCTGAAACAGGGAACTACGACTGTCTTCAGGGTCTTGTCTTCCTTGATCAGCTGATGATAATGCAGATCATCACATGGATCGTCTGTGGTACATACGATGTTTACCTTGGAATCTTCCAGGATCTTTCTGACCCTGAGAGTCTTCAGAATTTCATTGCATCTGTTGAAGATGTCTTCAGCGTTGTCCTCTGTCAGTGGCTCATATATGTTGAAGTATCTCTGTAATTCCAGATGTGACCAGTGATACAGCGGATTGCCGATCAGATGAGACAGGGTCTTTGCCCAGGCCTTGAACTTTTCCAGGTCACTGGCATCGCCGGTAATGTACTTTTCGTCGATGCCGTTGGCATGCATCTGTCTCCACTTGTAGTGGTCGCCGCCCAGCCATACTTCAGTAATGGTGTTAAACTGTCTGTTTTCATAGATTTCCTTCTGCGAAATGTGGCAGTGATAGTCAATGATCGGCATTTTGGCTGCGTAGTCATGATATAAATGCTTGGCAGTTTCGTTTGATAAAAGGAAATCCTTTCCCATGAATTCTTTCATATTTATTATCTCCTATCTTTGTACGGCTTCGTTGCCGTTTGAATTTATGAATTCCGTAACTTCTTCTTCGGATAAGGTGGAGGCGTCACCGTATACCGTATGTTTCAGTACTGAGGTTGCCAGGCCAAACTTCAGCGCATATATCGGATGGTTGAAATCCTTTAACAGACCGTGAATGATGCCGCTTGAGAAGGCATCACCGCCGCCGATCCGGTCATAGATGCTGAATCTGATCGGTCCTTCCTTGAAGTAACTGCTGTTCCTGTTGATGCAGTAGCTGGATAATGAGTTATCCGTTGCGGTATGTACGCGTCTTCATAGCACCACGCACCTTACTTGTAAGGTGTGAAATACTCCATGTATTTATCTATATACTTATTGATTACTTCATTCATTTTCAAAACTTCTTATATACTCAATTGAAGGCTGTATGTCCTCTCCCGTAACTCCTTCCAGAATCAGCACTGCTTCCGGACATTCTCTGATGATCCTTGGAATGTACTGCTTCCAGTTCATGATTCCCTTGCCGATTCCGCACTGAACCAGCTTTCCGTCAACGACATTGAAGTCCTTGATGTGGAACACCCTGATCATGTCACCGAACAGTTCCAGGCTTCTGTCAAAGATGGCATCGGCTTCCTGATAATTGTCAATGTTCAGGAAGTTGAACACGTCAATGGTAACATCGGTGATAAACGCCGCGTCGGTCAGTTTTTTCAGCTGATCAGGAGTGTATATGGTGTGAGCATATGCTCCTTCAATTATGGGTCTGGCACCGAATTCCTTACCGTATGCCCTTAAGGTTGCCGTCGTGCTTTCAACCCTGTGGAAGGCTTCCTCGGTATGGTTATAGGGATTGTACGTCCACTTGTCGCTATTGGCGCTGCCAGTTTCCGATCCAACCAATTCACAGTCGAATACCTTGGCAGTTTCCATGCACTGTTCAAAGTAAACCATGCCGTCAAGTCTCTTCCAGTCATCAGGATGGATCATGTTGAAGTAGGCTCCGATCATGGCTACCCTGATGTCATTGTTCTTCAGTTCCTCAGCCAGCTTCAGAAGGAAATGCGGTTCCATTTCAAAGTTTCTGAACGCTTTCTTATATACCAGCTGAAGATAGTCAAGATCGAACTGTTTATACCCCTTAATGAATTCCTCAATGCTGTCAAAAGGTGCACCGGGTATATCGTGCCCTCTTATGCCTAATTTGATTCTCATAAACACCCCGCTGTTCTAAGTGCATAAATTATTATTACCAGACTCAGTATGGAAAACAGTGTCGTATAGACGACTATCTCATTGGCCAGTTCCCCATCACCCTTCATTTCCCTTGCCATGACTGCACTGCTTACGGCCGTAGGCGAAGCGAAACAGGAAACCATTACCGCAAAGTCAACGCTGCTGAATGACTTCATGAGTACTGCAGCGAGCAGAATGAGTCCGGGGAATACCAGGTTCTTGGCCAGTACGACCAGACTGAGTTTTCTGATGTTTGTCAGGCTGTGTGAGAAGTTGAGTCCCGCGCCAACCATAAGCAGTGAGAAAGGCGTTGACATCGAAGCCAGGTATCCCAGAACCTTGTAAATGAAGCCGAATCTGTCCTTCATCACGAAGCTGACGGACGGTACCGCCATGCGCAGTAACAGAACGGCAATACCCAGGCATACGGATATGATGCAGGGATTCTTTACCAGATTCCTAAGGGAACTTTTCAGAAGATTATCATCGGACTGATGATCATTCATGTACGTCAGGGCACCAACCGCCAGAACATTGAAAAGCGGAATGGCAAAGATGGTTATGATGGAGATCTCATTGCTGGTCTGAGTAACCAGCTGGCTCTCGGTAAACATCATTGTCGATAACGGTATTCCGATGTAGGCAAAGTTGCTGCGGAAAACGCCCTGAACGATTACGCCTTCCTGATTCTTCCTGTCGCTGATGGCCTTGGCCAGAATGATGCCGAGAATGAATTCGGCAATTATGCTTATCACCACGAAGATGATGAATCTGTACGGTATTTCTGTCAGAACGGAATCATACAGATTTTTGAACAGCGAACAGGAAAGAAGCACATAAAAGCAGAGTTTATTCCCTGCTTTTACGAAACTGTCAGTAAATAAACCCTGTTTCTTAAATAAGTATCCCATTGCCATGAGAATGGCAAGTGGCATAACGACATTCAGTGAAAACAATAGGTTATTCATATTTTTGTTGTTTTAAGTCAGATCTCTATCTGATATCCTTCATAACTACGCCGTCCATGTCATCAAAATCCTGATTCTCACTGCATATGCCCCAGATGAACGTACAGTTTCTGGTAGCTGAGGCACAGTGAACCGACCATGATGATGAAATAACGGCTTCTTCCTGTCCTGGCAGAATCTCCTCCTATAAGGTAACGCCCTGCTTGAATATTGCCAGATCATGGTAGCCTTCCTGCTCAGCCTTTACCGGCTTGCCAGATGCTGTTTCCATGACCAGATCATACAGCTTCATGCCGATCTGCTGTAAGGTCATGTCTTCATCGTCAACCAGTTCACCTGAGTTGAAGTCGATCCAGTTGATCTTCTTCTCATACAGTCTGGTATTTGATGAGATCTTGATCGTCGGTACCGGTGAAGCGAACGGTGTGCCTCTGCCGGTAGTAAACAGGATTATCTGAGCACCTGCTGCGGCTAAGGCTGTAGAAGCTACCAGGTCATTGCCCGGGGCGCTTAACAGATTGAGTCCGGCCTTCTTTACGGTATCGCCATATTCCAGTACGTCAATTACTCTGCTTGAGCCGGACTTCTGAACGCATCCGTTTGACTTGTCTTCCAGAGTAGAGATGCCGCCCTTCTTGTTGCCGGGGGACGGGTTCTCATAAATTGTCTGGTGATTGCTGCGGAAGTAATCCTTGAAGTTGTTGATCAGTGAAACCGTCTTGTCAAAGATGGCTTCATTGACGCATCTGTTCATTAACAGCTGTTCGGCGCCGAACATTTCCGGAACCTCGGTAAGAATCGTCGTACCGCCTCTGGCAATCAGAATGTCGGAGAATCTGCCGACTGTCGGGTTGGCAGTGATGCCGCTTAAGCCGTCAGAACCGCCGCACTTCAAACCGACTACCAGCTTACTGGTAGAGAGCTTTTCTCTCTTGAAGGTCTTAACATACTCGCTTAATTCCTCAAGGATGGAGAGACCGTATTCTATTTCGTCTTCATGCTCCTGGCAGATCATGAACTTGATGTGTTTCTCATCATATTCGCCAAGATGCTTCTTGATTTCCTCAACGTTTGAGTTCTCGCAGCCTAATCCTACCACCAGAACGCCGCCGGCATTCGGATGCTTGATCAGATCAGCGAGGATCTGTCTGGTATTCTCCTGGTCATCACCCATCTGGCTGCAGCCATATGGATGGTTGAAGGCGATGATGCCTTCCAGGGAACCGGAGACAAACTTCTGTGCTTCGGCTTCCATCTTCTTTACGACTGAATTGACGCAGCCGACCGTAGGCATGATCCAGATCTCATTTCTGACACCGGCCCTGCCGTCTTCTCTCAGGAAGCCTTCAAAGTATTCTTCTTCCACCCTGACGTCCTTGATGTCCATCGGGGCATAGGTATATTCATTATTATCGCCAAGAGATGTTCTGATGTTATGAACATGGACGTGATCACCGCGCTTAATGTCCTCTCTGGCAAAGCCGATGAGGTTATCGTACTTGATGACCGGTTCACCGGCCTTGATGTCCTTTAAGGCGATCTTATGGCCCAGGTCAATGTCCTCATTCAGGACTGTGCCATCAGCCAGCACGAATCCCTTTGGTAAGGGTACCAGTGCCACAGCAACGTTGTCATGCTCGTGGATTACGATATATTGCTTCATTAAATCATCTCCATGGCCTTGGCAGCGCCATACTTTCTGATGTTCTCCAGACCTCTGGTAACTTCAGCGACCAGTCCTTCGACCCTGGTCAGATCCTGACCGTGGAAGCCTTCGTTGCTCAGGTATTTGGTTACGAGCTCTTCTGCCGGTAACTCACAGTTCTCCTTGAAGAATTCCAGAACATCCGGATCATCCATGATCTTGTATTCCTCACCGTTTCTGTTACCGATCAGGGCGCCGTTAACGATTTCATGTCCCTTGTAGAAAGCCAGTAATGCCGCAATTGAGAAGCTGAGGTTCTTTGGCAGCTTGCCGAACTTCTCAACATATCCCAGTAATGAAGGCATGCATCTTGCTCTCCACTTAGAAACGGAGTTCAGAGAGATTGACAGTAAGGCATGCTTGATGAACGGATTGTTGAATCTGTCAACTACTGCATCAGCGAACTGCTTCAGTTCTTCAACAGGCAGTGTCAGAGTAGGAATGATCTCCTTCTGAATGGTTTCGTTCATGAAGTCTCTTACCAGAGGATCGTCCATTGATTCCTTGACGGTATCATGTCCTGCCAGATAGCTGGCCAGAACGAACGAGGTATGAGCGCCGTTCAGGATCCTTACCTTTCTCTGCTTGTATGGCTTCTGGTTGTCAGTGAAGATGATATCCATGTTGGTCTTGCCTTCCAGAGGCTTGTCCAATGGTAGTTCATCTCTGATGTCAACCGGTGATTCAATTACCCATAAGGCGAATGGCTCTGCGGTATCCAGCAGGTCATCGTTGTATCCTAACTGAGCACAGATCTCTTCCTTCTCATCTCTTGGATAGCCAGGAACGATTCTGTCAACCAGGGTGCTGGTGAAGACGCAGGCTTCCTCAAGCCACTTGCGGAAGTCTTCAGGCAGATTCCACATTTCGGCATACTGCAGAACGTATTTCTTCAGTACGATGCCGTTGTCATCGATAAGTTCAACCGGCAACATGATCAGACCCTTGCTTCTGTCACCGTTGAATGTTACATATCTTTCGTAGAGGAATTGAGTCAGCTTGCCCGGGAAGGTAACGCCTAACTTGTCTTCAAACTTGTCATTGGCGTTGAACACGATGCCGGCCTCAGTAGTGTTGGAAACGAAGAATCTCAGTTCTTCTTCTCTTGCCAGGGCAATGTACTCTTCATAATCGAAGTATACGGTTACAGCCTTGGCCAGTGAAGTGATGACTCTGGTTTCGACATATTTCTCACCGTTGATGTTGCCTCTTAACTGCAGTGTATACTGGCAATCCTGACCCTTGAATCTGTCAACGTTGCTGTTAGGCAGAGATTCAACAATGGCGATGCTGCCATTGAAAAGACCCTGTTCATTAGCCAGATCAAAGAAATAGTCAACGAAGGCACGTAAAAAATTACCGCCGCCATATTGCACCACTCTGATAGGCCTGCGAACAGCTTTTGTCATTTCAGCATTTATTGTCTTCATATATTGTTCTCCTCTGCTCCATTATACATTATTTTCCCATAAAAATAGTGTTTATATTGTCGAATGAAAGAGAGAAGTTACACCAGGCTTGTGATAATGAAGCAGAAATGAACAATAATAAATACATCAGCATTACCTGCATTGGCGGAGGTTCACAAGGCTGGGCATGAACTTTCATGACCGACCTTGCACGGGAACTTCAATAACCATTGACAACCTGTTCAGAGATGGCTGCAAGCCTGACTTCTTAGGAACGGATACATGGAGCCATGAACAGACTCACCACCACTACCGAAGGTCTTGAGGCTGACAAGAGAGGCTTGCTGATAGCGGATGAGCAGGGTCATACGACCAGAGAAGGCGTATTTACCTCCGGTGACGTTGTATCCGGTGCCAAGACAGTCGTTGAAGCCGTGGCTGCCAGCAAGAAAACTGCCGAAGCAATGCATGAATATCTGCAATCTTTATCCAAAGAAAACTGATATGATGTTATAATCAAATTAAGAAAAGGATGGAAAACATATAATGATTAGTAGTGATGCTGAGATACTCAAGCTAAAAAACGTCATCAAGGAAGAAGTCTGCAAGCTGGCCTGGGCTGACAATCTGACTCAGGAAGCCGTTGACGAAATGATCCTGAGGATGTTCCCCGGTCCAAAGCCGAACTGGAGATGCTGCGTATATAAGGAAAGAGAAATCGTCAGGGAAAGAGTAAAACTTGCCATGGGCAAGAATGTTTCCACCAATCCGAACAGCCGCAACATCGTTCAGATCATTGAACCTGCCTGTGACGAATGTCCGATCGCCAGCTACATGGTAACCGACATGTGCCGTTTCTGTCTGGGAAAGGCCTGTCTGAACTCCTGCCGTTTCGGCGCCATCTCACCTGGCGACAACCACATGAAGATCGACCCGACCAAGTGTAAGGAATGCGGCATGTGTGCCAATGCATGCCCATATGGAGCCATCATTCATGTTGAAAGACCATGTAAGAAGGCCTGCCCGATGGATGCCATCAGCTACAATGAATTCGGCATCGCTCACATAGATGAGGAAAAGTGTGTCAACTGCGGACACTGCATTCATAACTGCCCGTTCGGTGCCATCGGCTCAAAGGTTTATCTTGTCGACATCATCAATGAGATCAAGGCCGGCAAGGAAGTCATCGCCATGGTTGCCCCGAGCATTGAGGGACAGTTCGGTGATGCCAATCTGGCTTCAATCCGTCAGGCTCTGAAGAAAATGGGCTTTGCCGACATGGTTGAAGTAGGACTTGGCGCTGACCTGACCGCTGCCTACGAGGCAAGGGAATGGATCGAAGCCATCAAGGAAGGCAATAAGCTGACCACATCATGCTGCCCGGCATTCGTTGAGATGATCAGAAAGAACTATCCTGACATCTATGAAAAGAACAAGTCAAAGACCGTTTCACCGATGTGCGCAACAAGCCGCTATCTGAAGGTCATCAAGCCATATGCCAAGACCGTCTTCATCGGACCGTGCGTAGCCAAGAAAAAGGAAGCTCAGAATGAGGATATCCCGGGCAATGCCGATTACGTCATGACGTTCGGCGAACTGCAGATCCTGATGAATTCTGCTGGTGTCACCTTCGAGCCTGCTGACGACTTTGATCAGGAATCAAGCCTCTTCGGCAAGAAGTTCGCTTCAAGCGGCGGCGTAGCCAATGCCGTTCTGGAAGTAATGAAGGAATTAGGCGAAGAGACCGAGAACATCAAGCTGCTGCGTGCTTCAGGCGGAGCCGACTGCAAGAAGGCCATCATGTTGCTGAAACACGGCAGGCTGCCTGAGGACTTCATTGAAGGCATGTTCTGTCCGGGCGGATGCGTTGGCGGCCCTTCAAAGAGAAAGACCGAAATTGAGATCACCAAGGCCAGAAACAAGCAGCTCGCTGCAGCTGATGACCGCAAGGTTCTGGATAACATCAAGGACCTGCCGCTGGACAAGTTCTCAATGTATACCGACGGTCACATGGACTAATAAAAACATGAAAGCCATCTCCGATGAGATGGCTTTTTTCTGCGAAAAGAAAAGATGCAGAATGATCTGCATCTACTGTATTATGTATGCTCTGGACAGTTTCATACCGGTTTTATAGTCCGGATCAAGCTGACTGAGATGGTCGTAGAATTCCTTCTGGTGGTTGTTTACCTCCAGATGAGCCAGTTCATGATAGAAAATGTACTTTATGGCCTCTACCGGCATGGCAACGCAGTAGTAGTTTATCAGTATTTCCCTTCTCTTCCAGAAGCAGCAGCCCCACCTTGATGAGTAGAAGCGGTATTTCAGGGTATAGTCCCCGACGTCGTACCTTAACTGCCTTCTGAATTCGTCCAGTAATACGTCAAGTATTCCTTCAGCATGCTTCCTGTAGGCATTCTGCCAGGACTTTTCCGAAGGCCCGTAGATGATGCAGTCATCATCCCGTAACTCCAGTTTTCCTCTGGGTGCGTACATTAGCCTCAGGGTATATCTTCTGCCCAGAATGTAGACATCCTGCCCGTTTGCCCATTCAAATGCCACTCTGATCTTGGGATTCTCCAGGTGTTTCATGATCCAGGATTCCTTGCGGTTGAGAAAATCATAGATGGCATCGGTCGGATACCTCAGGGAAGTTCTCACCAGGATCCTGTCACCGTCGATCTTGACGGTCAGACTGTTTCTGCGGTCTGCCGTCCTGGTGACCTGAACCTGTCTGCCCTTCCAGATGATGATCAGACTCTTATCAGCCGGCATGCTTCTCCCACTCCTCCAGCAGATGGTTGATCTCATTGTGCTTTTCATCTATCTGATCATCCAGCTGAGCCATCTTCTGATAGTCATGATAGTACTCCGGATCAAATCTCTGTTCCCTTAATCTCTCCAGTTCCTCTTCCGCCCTGGCGATCAGCCTTTCCAGCTGGACCGTCTTCTTGGCGTTTTCCCTTTGCTGCTTGGCAGTTGAGACCGGTGCGGCAATTTCTTCCTTCTTTACGGCAGCGACCAGTACAGGTGTCTTGCCGTTTTTCTTATCAAGGTACTCATTATAATTGAGAGCATAGTAAGCCGTATTCTCCCCTTCGATGTATAGGATGGAAGTTGCCAGTTTCTGAATGAAGTAACGGTCATGAGATACGAAGATCACCGTACCCGTGTATTCACTTAAGGCAGCTTCCAGGGCTTCCTTGCCCATGATGTCCAGATGGTTGGTAGGTTCGTCCAGTATCAGCAGGTTGGCCTTTGAAAGCATCATCTTGGCCAGTGTCAGTCTGACCTTTTCCCCGCCGCTCAATACCCTGCAGCTCTTGTACACGTCATCTGCCGTGAACATGAACTGACCCAGGATCTTTCTGATCTCAGTGTGATCGTATTCAGGATGTTCATCCCACAGTTCATCAAGCAGTGTCTTGTCGGAATTGACTTCTGCCAGCGTCTGGTCAAAGTAGGCCACATCGATCTGATGGCCGTACATGAACTCACCGGAAAGAGGACTTACCTCCCCTATCAGAGTCTTTAACAAAGTACTCTTACCCAAGCCGTTAGGTCCGATGACCGCCAGCTTCTGACCGCTTCTCAGATTGAAGTTGACCGTACATAAGGGCTTATCATAGCCGATCGTCAGTTTGTCAACGGTAAGAACGCTCTCCCCGCCTCTTAATCTGGGGTCAAACCTCAGCTTGAAGTTGTGCTTGTCTTCTCTGGGTTTCTCTATTCTCTCCATTCTCTCCAGATACTTGATCTTGGATTGAGCAAAGGCTGCCTTTTCCTTCTTGTATCTGAACTTTTCGATCTGGGCCGTCAGTCTTTCGATCTCGGCCTGCTGACGGCGGTAGGCTGACTGCTGTTTCTCAAACTGCACCTTCTTCTGTTCAACGTATGAAGAATAGACGGCGGTAGGCTGACTGCTGTTTCTCAAACTGCACCTTCTTCTGTTCAACGTATGAAGAATAGTTGCCGCTGTAGTGATTCAGCCTGCCGAATTCAAATTCGTATACTTCCGATACGATCTTATCCATGAACATGCGGTCGTGAGAAACAATGACGATGGCCTTGGGATACTTCTGCAGATAGCCTTCCAGCCATTCAATTGTATTCATGTCCAGGTGGTTTGTAGGTTCATCCAGCAACAGTAAGTCAGGCTGCTGCAGTAACAGTTTTACAAAGGCTATCCTGGTCTTCTGGCCGCCTGAGAAGGTATTCAGAGGCCTTGAAAGATCACTTACGCTGAAGCCG
>ONPK01000085.1 GCA_900319675.1 uncultured Bacillota bacterium | reverse complement strand
GATCAAGGGCATACTTGTTTCACTTATAACTGCCCTGCTGTACAAACGGGTATCACCGCTGCTGCATAGTTAGGAATGAAAAGACTGTACTGATTATACGTACAGTCTTTTTCATATCAGGCAAAATGTGATTACATGCATGTATGACCTTCATCTGCATTGATTGCCTGGCTGATTACAAACTCTCAGAACCAGAAAGTCTTATATTTCAAATTCAACAAAAAAAGCATTTATGATGTGAAAATATACATATATAAACAAACGAATTATGGTATTATTATTAATGATGCATTTCATATATCTAATATGAACTGCGAAATGAATGCTGAACATAGAAAGGACGGATTTTATATGTATAAAATCGTAAGCAGAAAACCCCTGAATACCACTGTTACACAGATGGAAATCGAGGCTCCGCTCGTTGCCAAGAAGGCAAAACCTGGTCAGTTCATCATCCTGAGAGTTGATGAAGAAGGAGAAAGAATTCCTCTGACAGTAGCAGGTACCAATCCGGAAAAAGGAACTGTAAAGATCATTTTCCAGATCGTTGGCGGAACAACTGAAAAACTCAATCACAAGAATGAAGGAGACTATCTCCAGGACTTCGTAGGTCCGTTAGGTGTTGCCACACATACTGAAGGCATCAAGAAAGTATGTATCGTTGGCGGCGGCGTAGGCTGTGCCATCGCAATGCCTGTTGCCCAGGAATTCCACCGCTTAGGAGCAGAAGTTACTTCAATCATTGGCTTCCGTAACAAGGACATCGTCATTCTTGAAGATGAATTCAAGGCCTGCTCAGACAAGTTATATGTCATGACCGATGACGGTTCATATGGCAGACACGGCAACGTCACTGTTCCATTAAAGGAAATGCTTGAAAATGGTGAAACATTTGATGAAATCATTACGATTGGACCACTTATCATGATGAAGTTCGTCGTAGCTACAGCAAAGCCATACAACATTCCTGTTACAGTATCAATGAACCCAATCATGATCGACGGTACAGGCATGTGCGGCGGTTGCCGTCTTACACTCACACAGGATGGTAAGAGAGTTACCAAGTTCGCCTGCGTTGACGGCCCGGACTTCAACGGTTATGAAGTAGATTTTGATGAAGCAATGTCCAGAAACAGAATGTACATGGACTTTGAAAGACATGCATATGAAGAAGCATGCAATCTGTTCAAGGAGGCTAAATAATGGCTATCGTACCTAAGAAGAATCCAATGCCTACTCAGGCACCTGAAGTAAGAGCTCATAACTTCCAGGAAGTTGCCCTCGGATACACAGCTGAAATCGCCATGGAAGAAGCAGCACGCTGCCTCAACTGTAAGAATCAGCCATGTGTTGGCGGCTGCCCTGTAAACATTCACATTCCTGAATTCATTTCTCAGGTAAAGGTTGGTAACTTTGAAGAAGCTTACCAGATCATCAACAAGACATCATCATTACCGGCAGTATGCGGCAGAGTATGTCCACAGGAATCACAGTGTGAATCAAAGTGTACTCTTGGCATCCGTTTCGAACCAGTAGGCATCGGCAGACTGGAAAGATTCGTTGCTGACTACCACAATGAACACGCAACAGCAAAGCCAGAAGCTCCGGAATTCAACGGACACAAGGTTGCCATCGTTGGTTCAGGTCCTTCAGGACTCACCTGTGCCGGTGACCTGGCCAAGAAAGGCTACAAGGTTGCAGTATTTGAAGCATTACATACAGCCGGCGGCGTATTAGTCTACGGTATCCCTGAATTCAGATTACCGAAGAAGATCGTTGCCAAGGAAGTTGAAACCCTGAAGGCTCTCGGTGTTGACGTTGATACAAACGTTGTCATCGGTAAGACTCTGACCATTGATGAACTGTTCGACATGGGCTATGAAGCCGTATTCGTAGGTTCAGGCGCTGGTCTGCCACGTTTCATGAACATCCCTGGCGAAGCTCTCAAGGGCGTATATTCAGCCAATGAATTCCTCACCAGAAGCAATCTGATGAAGTCATATCTTGACAACCCTGTTACCCCTATCATGAAGGGCGGTAACGTAGCAGTAGTCGGCGGCGGTAACGTTGCCATGGACGCTGCCAGAACAGCATTAAGACTTGGCGCTGAAAACGTATATATCGTTTACAGACGTTCAATGGAAGAATTACCAGCCAGAAAGGAAGAAGTTGAGCATGCTGAAGAAGAAGGCATTGACTTCAGACTGCTGAACAACCCTGTAGAGATCCTGGGATACAACAATCCTGATGATCCAAGAGATCCTAAGAACGGATTCGTTACAGGTATCAAGTGCGTCAAGATGGAACTCGGTGAACCTGATGCATCAGGCAGAAGAAGACCTGTTGAGGTTCCTGGTTCAGAATTCGTACTCGACGTTGATACAGTAATCATGGCCATCGGTACTTCTCCAAACCCACTCATCAAGAACACCACAAAGGGTCTTGAAGTTAACAGCCACGGCGGAATCATCGTTAACGAAGATGGTCTGACATCAAGAGAAGCCGTTTATGCCGGCGGTGACGCCGTAACTGGAGCAGCTACAGTAATCAGTGCCATGGGCGCTGGCAAGCTCGCTGCCAAGTCAATTGACGAATACCTCAGCAAGAAATAATGAAATTGTTTCTCTTTGCCGGTGAGTATACCGACAGAAACAGTGTTGAAGAGATCAGAACCGTTCTTAGGGAGACCGGTCACGTGATCTGTGAAGATGTCACAGAGTCAGACATGATCGTTTCCCTGGGCGGTGACGGTACCCTTCTCAAGGCAGCTCAACTCGCCATCAGTCATGACAGACTGCTGACGGGAATCAACTGCGGAAGACTCGGTTATCTCTGCCTGCTGAAACAGGAAGAAATAAGAGAATTTGATGCCAGAGTAAAAAACGGTGTCATATCCGAAAAAACGCTTTTGAGCTGTCATTCAGATGGCAAGGAACATCTGATCCTGAATGACGTGGTAGTCGGCAAGACCAATCAGGGACAGTCAGCCGATCTTGACCTGCTCATTGACGGACACTTCAAGTACAATGTCCGCTGTGACGGTCTGATCATCTGTACGCCAACCGGATCATCGGCATATAACCTGTCGGCTTCCGGTCCGCTTCTGGAAGAAGATACATCTGTATTCGGCGTAACACCGATCTGTTCCCAGGCCAAGGGAGTATATCCTCTGGTGATCTCTGATGAAAGATCGGTTACGGTTTCCGTAAAGAAGGACGCTGCCAACATATATGGCGACGGTGTCCTGATCGGAACGACCCGAGATACCGTTACCATCAAAAAGGCTGCCAGAAAGCTGAAGTTACTGGAAAAGAATAAAAAGACTGCAGGAAACTGATATCCTGCAGTCTTTTTATTTTCATTCATTACTTTATTTCTTTTTTCCGAAGATACTGTTCTTGATGTTGCCGAGGATCTCTACGCCTTTCTCTACGGCATCATTAGCCAGTCTTGAAGCATCGGAAACATCCAGCTTGCCATCCGGTCCCAGAATGGTTTCCTTGATGGACTTGCCGATCCTGTCAGCGTCTTCCTTGCCGAACTTCCCGTCATCACCCAGAACAGCCTTGCCGGCCTTAGATTCCTTGACATCCTCTACGACCTTACCGGCCTTTTCCTTCATGTCGGCAGCGACCTTTTCAGCCTTCTCCTTCATGTCCTTGGTAACATCCATCTGAGTTCCCTCAAGCTTTTCCCTTTCCTTCTTGGTCTGCTCATAGGCGTCGATGTAGGCCTGAGAACTTTCCAGCTTCAGTTCTATGTCGCTGTGACCGTTCTTTTCCGTATCGTAGCCATACTTCTTACGGAATTCCTTCTTGGCATTTTCTACGGTCTCCATGCCTTCCAGAGTAAGTTCGATGTCCCCGTTTGTTACCTTTTCCTTTACATAGGTTTCATCAGCAGGCTTCTTTTCTTCAGCCTTATCCAGTGCCTTTTCCAGTTTCTTCTTCAGTTCATTTCCTGTGTCTCTGACATTGGATATTCCCTCTGCCAGGATATCCTTTGTCTTTTCAGCACCCTCTTCAATGTGCTGAGTAAGCTGTTCAGTCTTTTCTTCAAGCTCCTTCAGAAGCTTTTCTGTCTTTTCTTCCATTATTCCTTCTCCTTGTTTGCTAAGTATATTATATATTCTTCCCGGGCTTTTGAAGCAAAAAAGAAACAGGATTACCTGTTTCTTACTTTGTTTCGATTGTAGTTGTTGTCGGCTGCGGTAAGAATGGAATCAGTCTGCCGGCCAGATCCTTGGCTGTCATTGTCTGTAACCATACCTTGCCAGGTCCGGTCAGCGTCGTTAGGAACAGACCTTCACCGCCGAACAGAACGTTCTTGAAGCCCTTTACAGATTCAATGTCATACTGAACTCTCTTTTCAAACATGGCAACGTTGCCGCTGTCTACCTTGATGGTTTCACCCGGTGCCAGATCATATTCACGGATTGAGCCGTCCAGTTCAACGAAGATCAGTCCATCACCATGCAGATGCTGCAGGAAGAAGCCTTCACCGCCGAATAATCCGGCAAAGAAACTGTCAGGTGTGATCATTTCGATTTCAACACCCTCAGTAGCTCCCAGGAATGCACCCTTCTGAGCAATGTATTCATGTGCGTAGTCGATTTCCATGGCTCTGATCTCACCAGGCATTGAAGCTGAAAGAGTAACGAACTGATCGTCAGTTTCAGCTGTATAGTTGGCAATGAACAGTGAATCGCCGCTGAACAGTCTGCCTAAGCCTGCCAGAAACCCGCCCTTCATATTGGTATCCATGGCAACTCTGTCACTCATCCAGGCTAAGCCGCCGGTCTGTGTGAAGATCTTTTCACCTCTGTCGAGATAAACCGTTACAGCTGGAAAATGTCCTCCGAAAATTTCATATTTCATATAATTATCCTCCTGAAATTATTCTCTTGTTAAATAGTCTACTTCAGTGCTTCTGTTGAGATTCTGTACTGAATTGTACTTGTCAACCCGCCCATACAGCTTCCTGCCGATAAAGAAGCCGTGATAAAGGAATATCAGGGCTATGAAGTGCAGTATCAGATCAAGGATCCAGTATGTCTCAAAGGTTCTTGAAAGAGCAAACATCAGCATGGCAGCCAGGTCAACCGAATAAATGATTGCGGCTACCAGAAACCAGAAGTAGTTCTTCTTACTGGAAAGATAACTGACCAGAAAGATCAGTACTACCAGCGCGCAGAATATGACTACCGTAAGCAGTCTGAGCATTCCGCTATAGAAATAATGTGCATAGGCAGAAGCTACCATTGGTATGAAAGCCGAAAAGTAAAATGATCTGTCCACCTCAGTCACAATGAAAAACATGTTTATCAAAGTGAATACCGTGATGATCAGCAGCCATGAACGGTCTGCCTGATATTTGTTTTCCAGTTTATCCATGTTAACCTCACCGTCAGTTATTATAACATAATACCGCAGATGTCAGTCAATATCCCCTGCCAGCAGCCATCTGATGCCGTCTGCGATCCTTTCAGCGACGTTGTCAAAGTGACCGCCTTCATTCAGCCTGAAGCAGCAGGTACACTGCTTATCCAGCACTTCCTGCTGGTGAACTGTTTCGTCATAAACTCTGGCCATCACCGGATTTCTGGAGTGACTTTCCCGGTTCCCCAGGCTCAGATATACCCTGGAAGTATCTCTAACCTTCACTTTTTCAGCATACTCATGCCAGCCTTTGAACCACAATGATCCGGAAAAGCTTCCGGCACCGTCAAACACATCCTCCTCATAGAGACACCACAGACTGAAAAGCCCTGCCAGAGAATAACCGCAGGGATAGTGTCTGATATCTCCATATGTATTCCTTATGTACTCAACACACTCATTGACAAGCCATCTTCTGGTATCAATACCCTTACCGGCAAAGTCAAAGTTCCTATTCATCCTGTATGGCCAGGGAGAAAGATCCCTGTTCCAGTCTTCTGCACTGTAGAGAACGATCACGAAGTCATCAAGATACTTCAGCTTTTCCTCCAGCATCTCATCATTCTCACTGACAAGATAGATTGCCTTCTCAGGCTTTCCTTTCTCAATTATCCTGCAGACTCTGTTACCGATGACGACTTCCTTCATTCTATACCTCTATGATCTGACCGTCCCTGGTTACCGTAAGCAGTTCATTGTTAAGTGTTTCAGCATGTCTTCTGCTGGTAGCGCTCATGTG
>ONPK01000141.1 GCA_900319675.1 uncultured Bacillota bacterium | reverse complement strand
GGTATATCTACCGATGTCAGTTCAATAATAGTAAAATCAGTTTATGAAGAAAACTTACCGCAGGTGGATCCTGATCATGCTGGCCGTGTTCTTCCCTGTTTCTGAAATCTGGAAACAGATCCTTTTATTTCGCCATAACGGCTACTATGATTACTGGTACTTCCCCTTCCAGCTCTGCAGCATGCCGCTTTACCTCCTGCCGGTTTATGTAACGCTGAAGGAAGGCAGACTGAAGAATGTTATCGGCACATTCCTGATGGATTATGGACTGGTTTCCGGCATTGCCGTATTCCTGGATACCAGCGGGATGTTCTATACAGTCAAGGCACTGACGTTCCACAGTTTCCTGTGGCACATCCTGATGATACTGATGTCACTTGTGATCATGATGGAAAGAAAGGAATCTCACTTCAAAGAGGCAACAATGCTGTTTCTGGCACTGGCGCTCATCGCAACCGTATTCAACTGTACATTGCCTGCCAGAGGGCTCATCAACATGTTCTACATCTCTCCCTATTGCGACATGGAGCAGATCGTATTCCGCGATATTGCCGCATATACGGGACAGGCTGCCATAAGGATCATCTATCTTGTAGCCATCATTGCGGCCAGCTGGCTCATCGACAGGATAAGCCGCATAATAAGGCTTTCCTAGCACATTTTACTGTTGCAATTTGATTTTTACTTTGTTACAATTATTTAGCATTTACAAGGAGGTTAGACCATGCCTAATATTAAGTCTCAGAAGAAACGTGCAATTACTAACTTAAAGGAAAACGCAGCTCACAAGGCTCAGAAGAGCGCTTTAAAGACTTCAATCAAGAACGTATTAAAGGCTGTTGAGGCAAACGACAAGGCTGCTGCTGAACAGGCATTAGTTAAGGCCGCTTCTAGCATAGATAAAGCTGTTACTGATGGTACACATCATAAGAACTGGGCTGCCCGTCAGAAGTCACGCTTAGCAAAAGCAGTCAATAAGATTCAGTAATTAAGTTCCCGCAGGAACTTTTTTCTTGCATTTTAAAGGCAGATGAGTGATCATCTGCCTTTTTCTTACATCTTTACTTCCAGAGCCAGACCGCCCAAGGAAGTTTCTCTTAATTCCACCGGTATCTTCTTGCCGGTATGCTTCATGACGTTGACTACCATGTCGAAGCTTACCCTGTTCTTTCTGATGCCGCCGATGTACCGGGCATAGTTCATGGCATCCAGACATCTCAAGGCGGCTACACCGTTTCTCTCAATGCACGGTATCTGTACATATCCGCCAACCGGGTCACAGGTCAGTCCCAGATTATGCTCAATGCCGATCTCAGCGGCGTAGTCGATCTGATTACTGCCGAGTCCCTCAATGTAGCTGGCCAGGCCGCAGCCCATGGCACAGGCCGTTCCTATCTCCGCCTGACAGCCTCCCGCTGCCCCGGATATGGTCGCGTTGGTCTTGACCACATTGCCGATCAGACCGGCAACGGCCAGACCTCTGACCAGTTTTTCCTCGCTTACGCCATGGCGGTAATAGTAATTGACCAGCGAACAGACGACTCCAGATGAGCCAAGTGTCGGAGCGGTTACCACGGTATGGCCGGAAGAACTCTCTTCCATGGCCCCGTATGCATAGGCAGTTATCTCCAGCTTCTGTCTGACAGTGGGATCTTCAGCCGTTAATGACTGTTCGTATATTTCCTTAGCCACCTTCTGCAGATGCAGCTTGCCGGGCAGATATCCGGTTCCCTCAAGGCCTCTTTCAACCACGTCCAGCATCTGCCTTAATACCGTCAGAAGATACTCTTCAATTCCTTCATCAAACCTGAAGGCATAATCTGCCAGGTCGATGTTTTCCTTATCACAATACCTTATGATCTCTCTCAGATGATCGTGCGGAAAGACATCAGGATCGACCAGATCACTGACTCCCTTTACCTCGATCTTACCGCCGCCTACGGAATAGATTGTTTCCTCATTGATCAACTTTCCATCCTTAAGACTGGTAATGACCATGGTATTGGGGTGTTCCCTGTCCTCATGTTTCCACAGGATCTCGACCTTATCCCTGCCAAAGAAGTTCTCAATGACCTTGTCGGTCATGTGCCCCTTGCCTGTCAAAGCCAGTGATCCATACAGTTCAACCCGGTACTTTTCATAGTCCGGGTACTTGTTCATGTAGTACTTACAGCCGTTTCTGACGCCCAGGGAATGCGATGAACTCGGTCCCGGACCGATGCGGTACAGTTCTCTTAGTGATTCCATCTCATTTCCTCGTCGTTTCTACCAGAAACAGTTCCAATCCCAGCTGGGGATTGACCTTTCCGCTCTTGATGTTCTGGTCCAGTTGAGCCAGTGAATCCAGCACCTTGAGCAGCTGGCGGCTGTTTCTGGAACCGCTGTTCTTGAAGGCCATGTATACCCTGCCCTCACGGCAGTTAAGCTGCTCGGCTATCTCCTTCTGATTGTAGCCCTGTTCCATCAGGGTCACTGCCTGCAACATGAATCTGAACTGTCCGGCCAGTAAGCCGATCAGTCCCTGAATGTCGTTCTTATTGTTGACCAGAAGATCGTGATATACCTCAATTGCCCTGGCAGTATTGCGGGTATTTACCGCATTGGTCAGTTCAAAGACATTGCTCTCGAGAGGCTTGGCAACCAGCTGTCTGATTACCTCCCTGTCGATCTTTTCCGGGTACAGCTTCAGTTTTTCCAGTTCGTTCTTCCAGTTATCCAGATCCAGCGGCAGCCTCTGCATTAATTCATTGCGGCTGTCAAAGTCCAGCTTGAGTCCGCTGTTTCTGAGATCCTCATTTACAGCCTGCTGGAAGTCCTCTTCGCTTAAGGTATCGTATACTTCTCTCTTCATGTACTTGACCAGGGTATTGAGCGCCTTGCGCCTTCTGTCGATGTTCTGGTCGATGTAAATGATGAAGGTCGTAGATTCATTAGGCTTCTTGAAATAGCTTACCAGCGCGTTTATAAACGGCTCATCGTTGACCTTTGGCGAGACGATGAAGCCGGGATTTTCCACGATCACCACTCTGTTGTCAGAGAAAAACGGTACAGTCTGCAGGTCGGCGATCAGTTCGCTTATCTCCCATTCACTGCCGCGGTAAACGGAGATGTTTATTTCATCATCTCCTATTAACTTGTTTACGATCTCATTTCTTCTGCGGCGAAGATTGTACTTCTCCGTACCCATTAACAGATAATTCATACATCAATTATAGCACACGCTCAATGCTTGTTTACTTCAATTCCGATCGGACAGTGATCGCTGCCCATAACCCGATCGTAGATCATGGTATCCGTTACGCTGTCGATGAAGGATTTCGATACGACAAAGTAGTCAATGCGCCAGCCGATGTTGCGGCTGCGGGAATTGCCGATGTAGCTCCACCAGGTATAGATGTCACCCTGATCGGGATGAAAATGGCGGTAGGTGTCGATGAAGCCGGCTGCCAGAAGTTCAGTGAACTTGCCTCTTTCCTCATAGGTAAAGCCGGCGTTGCCGATGTTGCTCTTAGCGTTCTTGATGTCGATCTCATTATGAGCCACATTGAGATCCCCGCACATGACAACAGGCTTCTTCTCCTCAAGCTTCCTGAGATAGTTTCTCATTTCATCTTCCCATGACATCCGGTAATCCATTCTTGAAAGATCGCGTTTGACGTTGGGAACGTACTGGGTAACCAGATAGAAGTCTTCAAACTCGGCC
>ONPK01000080.1 GCA_900319675.1 uncultured Bacillota bacterium | reverse complement strand
GGATACGATCCTGAAGGATATGCCTCTGGAGGAGGGAAGTGAAGTAGCTCTTCTGATCAACGGACTCGGCAGTACTCCGCTGGATGAGCAGTATATTCTTGCCGGCGATGTGATCGAATACCTGAAGACAAAAGGTGTGAAAGTATACCGCACATGGGTCGGCGAATACGCGACAAGCATGGAGATGGCCGGAGCTTCCATCAGCATCTGCAGAGTGTCCCATGATAACGCCTTTGCTTGAGCCGCTCATTACTACTGCGTCATGGCTTAATGTGTTGGCTGAGCCTTCTGGGTCAGCATAGCCTTTCTGACGGAATTCATATGCCTTGTAAACAGCGTTCTTATAAGCTTCTGTTTCATAGTAGTCATATAATGTTGTGCTCTCGCCAACTGTAGCTGCGTATGTGCCAACCTGTGATGTATGTGTCTTCAGGTTGTACAGTCTGTTGAACTGGTCGCAGTATACAAGGAAGTGCTCATCTGGATATGCCTGCTTTAATTCAGCTAATACGTCGCCTAATGAATCGATATCCTTTGCCTTTGTTACATCAACGCCTGCAGCATCAACTAATGCCTTGTTGTAGATGAACTTCCAGTCAAGAACTGTGCCGAAGTAACGTGGGATCATGTACATCTGGCCGTTTACCTTACCACTGCCGATGATGTTGCCGATCAGGTCAACCGTTGGCTTCAGTTCCTTGTCAAGATACTTGTCTAATGGAATGATGTAGCCGTTTTCAACCCAGCTTGCCAGAGCGAAAACCTGGACGATGTCTGGTGTATCTTCAGCGCCGCTAGCAAGTTCCATTGGGATCTTCTGCAGATAGTCACCGATAGATGTGATCTTCAGGTGGATCTTGTATCCTTCTTCATGTAATGTGTTCTTCAGATAATCATTGATTGCATCTTCAACCTTCTGTGTAGCGTCCAGGTTTGGAACGATAAACAGGGTAGACATGTCTAATGTGATAACTGAAGGTTCACTCTTGTCGCCCTCTGGCTTCTTTCCACAGCCTGATAAAGCTGTGACAACCAGGAGAACTGACAGTAAAAGAACAAATAGTTTCTTCATTATAATTTCCTCCCTATATTGAGTTCTTTTCTCAATAACAATTTAATCATATGTCGAAATGCTTTTCTTTAGAAAAAAACACATTGAGTTTAAATTTAAATGCTTTTATTTAAGCGTTTTACTTCAATAGTTGAAAGTCAAAAGTACATGGCACTTTTTTAATATTCTTCTTGAAGTACGTCAAATATAATACAGTTAACGAAAAAAGGAGATTTTTATAATGGCTACTCATTATGTTAGATTCCGTTCTGAAGCCTTAGCCCGTAATGGTGAATTCTACATTCATCTTCCGGTACCGGCTGATGAGCTTCCACCTTTTCTCAAGGGAAACCCATATTACAGCCGCAAGCCAAAGACACTGATCCTGCTGCACGGCTACAGCGGAGACTGCACTGACTGGCTGTATAATGCCCCGGCTGCCGACTATGCCATGAAATACAATCTGGCGATCGTCATGCCAAGCGGGGGAGTAAGCTTCTATCTGGACAAGAAGGCAACCGGTCACAGATATTGTCAGTTCATTGGCAAGGACCTGGTTGAATACCTGCAAAAGACCTTTGGCCTGGCAACTGACAGGGAAGACACCCTGATCGGCGGGCTGTCAATGGGAGGATTCGGCGCACTTCATACGGGATTGATGTATCCGGAGACATTCGGCGGAATCATGGCACTGTCAAGCGCCCTGATCGTCTATCATCTCAAGGACATGAAGCCTGATAATCAGGATCCGGTAATGGCTAACTATGAGTATTATGTGGATACTTTCGGTGATCTGAGCAAGGCTCTTGAAAGCGACCATAATCCTGAAGTGCTGTATAAACGTAACGTCAGAGAAGGAAGAAAGAATCCAAGGATCTTCATGGCCTGCGGGTCTGAGGACTTCCTGCTGGGTCCAAATCACCTGATGAGAGATTTCCTTAAGGAACAGAAAGCTGACTTCACATATGTTGAAGCACCGGGAGTTCATGACTGGAACTTCTGGGTACCTCATGCATATAAGGGAATAGAATGGCTTTTAAATAACGAGTAAATAATTGATTTTTGATATCAAGGGAAGGAAAGGAATAGTTATGTCAAATTTTGAAAATGCAAAAGTATTGGTTAAGCAGGGCTGGCTGCAGGGCTATGTTGATGGAAACGTCAAGGTATTCAAGGGCATTCCATACGCTGCTCCTCCAATCGGTGACCGCCGTTTCAGACATCCGGAAGATCCGGGCAAGTGGCGCGGCGTACGTAAGGCAACGCAGTACAGTGCAGCAGCAGTTCAGCATGTCATGGAAATGGAAGACATGCCGGCAAACGTTCACGGCGTACCGCAGTTCATGGCTCCTTCACAGTATGAGGAAGACTGTCTGTATCTGAACGTCTGGACACCTGCCAAGACAGAAGAAGACAAGCTGCCGGTATTCATCTGGATCCATGGCGGCGGAATGGTAGCCGGAAGCGGCTGTGAAGTCGTATGCGACGGCATTGGATTTGCCAAGAGAAAGGACATCGTTGTAGTTACCATCAACTACCGTCTGGGATTCTTCGGATTCTTTGCTCATCCTGAACTGACAGCAGAGACAGGCGGAACCAGCGGCAACTACGCTCTGTATGACATGCGCAAGGCCTGCCAGTGGGTCAAGGAAAACATTGCCAAGTTCGGTGGCGACCCTGACCGCATTACGGTAGCTGGCCAGTCAGGCGGCGCTGCCGGTACAGGAGCTCTGCATGCATCTCCATTGATGAAGGGTATCATCAACCGTGTATCGATTGAAAGCGGTCCTATTTATTGGGGCTTCATGCAGCCAGGTCCAAGAAAGGCCATGGAAGATCTCGGCGTAGAATACATGAACTACATTGGCTGCAAGTCAATTGAGGAATTGAGAAAGAGAGACGCCTGGGAATTATTCGACAAGTATGAAGAATGGGTAAGAAGCAGGGGATTAGGCCACTGGGGCTTCAGCTTCTGCGTTGACGGCGAATTCTTACCAAAACCATATTCAGAGATCATGGATAACGGTGAATTCAATGATTTCGACGTCATGATCGGTTCATGTGCTCAGGAATTCCCGGCCGTAAAGGCTTCAGAATACTCTGTAGAGAAGTTCCATGCATACCTGGAAGAAGCCTTCCCGGATAATGTTGAGAATATGAAGAAGTGGTATCCGGCAACAAACGGCATTGAAGCCGCCAAGCAGGTATCAACCATCGCTTCTGACATCATGCTGTTAGGCAGTGCCAAGCTTGCTGAGTTATGCAACAAGTACGGACGCAATGCCTATGTATGGCTGATGAGCAAGGAAAATGAAACAGAGAGAGGCCACAATGACGGTTCACCTCACTGTGCAGAAATGCCATATGTATTCGGCCGTGTTGATCATGGTGAAAGAAATCCGTTCTTCCCATACCACTGGGTAGGTGCTGACTATGACTTCATGGAACTGATTCAGGGCTACTGGCAGACATACGCAGCTACCGGTGATCCAAATGGTGAAGGAAGACCGGAATGGAAGAAGTATGCCGAGAGCTTTGACATCATCAACCTGAACAACAATACAGCCATGATGCCAAAGGAACAGCAGGACAAGTATCATTACTTCTACGAAAAGCTGCAGACAAACAACTTTGTCGTACAGCTGTTCGGACCAGCCAGATTCACACCAAAGGAAAACTAGATGAACAGGGAACCGGTAATTGAGGTCAAGGTTGAATTTGATCAGCCCGGAATGAAGTTTGAAACAGAAACCGGTGAAGTTTCAATGATCCCGTTTTACGGCACCGTAAAGGGCAAGCTGTTCAATGGCATCGTTGAACCATGGGGCGTAGATACGCAGGTCAAGAATCAGATAGGCATCAGACACATGTCAGCCAGGTACATGCTGACCGGGATTGACAGTGCCGGTGAAAAATGTCATATTTATGTAGAAAACAACGGCTGGCTTACTGATGACAGACCATCAAGGACATTCCGCACCGTTCCGACCTTCATGACCGACAGCAAGACACTGGCACCATATCTGCACAGAAATCAGTTTGAAGGGCAGGGATCGGTAGAGGAAGACGGTCTGTGGATCAGGTTCTACGAAATAGAGCACTGAAAGGAGACCTATGAACTACTTTACCATCTGTGTCATTATCGGAATCATCTTATTCATTTTCACGCGATTGATTCTGCTGACTGGTGGCGCTACTGCGGGTTCCCAGTACTTCAGAGACAGAATGAGCTCAGCAGGATCCGACCTGCAGAATAAGAGACTGAGAGATCTGGGACTGGAACCGGAAAAGAAAGACAACTGATAAATTGAAAAGGGCAGAAACAACTGTCCTTTTTTGTGCTTTTGTTGAAACAGTTTGCCTTAATGAAAAAAAAGAATGATTAAGTGACATTTTGACACTTTCTTTGAGAAAAAAGGGGAGTGATAGTGTATAATGACTATGGCTTTAGGGGGAACAATAATAATGTCACTTAATGAAAAAGAAGCTAAGGAAATTGAAAAGCTGGAGAAACACAGCCAATTTCATGCACACAAAAACTACTTTGCGATTCTGATAGTCGTACTTACGATCGTCTACATCGTTGACGAACTCGCCAGCAATGTAAGAGGAGCAGTTGACTCCTTCACCATCTGCGACCTGTTCAACACTACTTTCGGTACACCGGAATATGACAAGGCTTCAGGAACTCTGGGTCTGGTCACAACCGGCTGTTATCTGATCTATCTCTTGTCACCGTTCTACAAGTCACTGGCTGACAAGTACGGACGCCGTCTGTTCTTGATCATCAATACTCTCGGCATGGGCATGGGCATGCTGGTTGCCATCATTTCCCGCTCAATTCCGCTGTATCTGTTAGGCGTTGTCATCATGACGTTCTTCACACCTAACGACGTTCAGGTCATCTATCTGATGGAATGTGCACCAAAGCAGCACAGGGCAAAGCTGTGCTCAATTACCAAGGGCATTGCACTGATTTCCGTATCACTGCTGGGACTGTTCGTAAAGATGTTCGTCAACCGTGATAATCCGGCAAGCTGGCGGTATGTCTTCATCATTCCAATTATTCTTGCCTTCGTGATCGGCATCGCTGCCATCTATCTGGTAAAGGAGACTCCGGTCTTCACTCAGAAGAGATTAGGTTATCTAAAGGCTACTGAAGAGGAAAGAAAGGCCATGGAAGAGGAAGAAAAGGCTGAAGCAGCCAAGGATACCGGCGTAAAGGGCGCCTTCAAGTTCATCTTCCACAACAAGCAGACCAAGTACATCGCCATTGTTGCATTGTTAATGGCCATCTCTACAGGATACACAGGCAAGTATCAGAACATGATCGAAGCCGGTGTTGCCAAGGGTGCCTTAACTTCTGACGGTGCTGACATAATCCTGATGTTCTATCCGTTGATCAATGGTATCTTCACCCTGATCGGCGGCTTCCTGACAGACTATCTGGGCAGAAAGAAATCTGCTCTCATTCTCGGTGTCTGGGCAGCACTTGGCCTGGCTATTTTCGCATTTGGCTGCAGCATGAAGATGAGCCCATATGTAACGGGCTTTGCCTACGGTCTGTCAATTGCCGGCTTATGGTCAATTTCAGACATGATCTACTTCGTTATCACTTCTGAAAGTACGCCTACGCAGATCCGTGCTTCCGTTGTTGGCAGCATGCAGCTGGTCGGCATGGTCGGTACAGGTCTGAACATGGTATTCAATAACGTCGTTACAATGATCGCCGGCAGTATGAACCTGCCTCTGGTACTTACCGTTTCATACCTGCCGTTAATGGCCATCTCACTGGCTATCATGATGCTTAAGGTCAAAGAGACCAAGGATGTTGATCTGGATAACGTCCAGGTTGATTAATCTCAATAAAACAAGAATAACAAAAACTGCTGAATATCAGCAGTTTTTTTCTTATATTTGATTGTTGGTTTTACAGCTTTGTCTCTATCTGATAACTGTCCTTATCGAAGTCAACTGTCAGGGTTGCGCTTCCGCAAGCATTTGTCCAGGTGATTGTCATGACAGTTTCATTGCAGTCAACGGTGATCTCGGCATCTTCGGTGAATACCGGACAGGTATTTCTGAAGCGCAGCAGTTCGAGTTGCTTGCTTACGACGTCCTTGCTGAGAAGTTCCTCAACTTCTTCAAGAGACAGGTTGGTACGGTTGATCTCCTTATGTCCACCAGGACCGGCCTTTCTCATGGCTTCATAGTCGTTCTTTCCGGCAAACAGGTCCAGATACCAGATCTGCGGCTTGCCCGGCAAAAACAGCTGAATTGCTCTGGCTGCGAGCATGCGTCTGTCATCTTCGCCCAGTGCGCTGTAATATGTGGCATTGACCTGATAGTAGACGTTCTTGGCTCCATGCAGATCCTTGACGTAACCGCCTCTGGCTACTACTACATCTA
>ONPK01000061.1 GCA_900319675.1 uncultured Bacillota bacterium | reverse complement strand
AATATTGATTTACAGGTTCCTTGATAACTTTGATGACCTGAAAAGGACCGGTTTCCACAATTATGTCTGGGCATTTACAGACAGGGAGTATTGGAATTCAAATGATCCTATAGTCAAAAGCGTAATTGAACTGTATGATTCCGGATTCAGGGTTCCTAGCCTAAATGCATGTAAAGTGCTTCCAAATGGAACACTGATGTACATCAACTTCACTTCAATGGTCACACCGTCTTCCCAGCAAAACCTGTTCCTTTTCAAGTTTGCATATGGGGAAGAGATTGATGAGGTTTTCACTAAGGAGGCCATACTCAACAAAACAGTTTACATTGGAGATACAGTAGACTACAGGCTCGTTATCAACAACAAGGGTAACCTTCCTGTATATGACAACTGGGTTGAGGATAAGGAACATTCCGACGGTCTGGTCTATCAGTCATGGAGATCAGAAATCGGAAACTGGACCTACAATGAGCAGATGCACCGATGGTATCTGGATGTTCTGGAACCTGCATTCGAAAAGGCTACAGGACTGGATGTAGAATTCATTTCAATGGCTTCAGCAGAAGGCTATGCTAGACTGGTTGCTGAAAGAGATGACCCGCAGGCAGACGTATACAGCTGCGGCGGCTTGGCCGAGATCCTGACAGATACTTCATTATTCCAGGAATACAAGTCACCTCATAATGACGAACTTCCGGAGAAGTATCGTAACAACTATGGCTACTGTGCTACAAACAGCGGCAGCACGCACGTAATCTTCTACAACACAGATCTGTGTCCGTTTGAGATCAAGAGCTATGCTGACCTTCTCGACCCAAGACTGAAGGGCCACATCGCAATCGCTGACCCGTTAAAGTCCAACAGTGCTTACTACCACATTGAAACAATGCTGGTAGACATGGGCAAGGATCCTGCCAACATCTCAATCGATGATCAGGGCTGGGATTATGTCAGAAAGTTCCTCGAACAGCTCGATGGCAAGTTCGTTAACTCTTCATCCGTAACATACAAGGGTGTTGAAAGCGGCGAATACTGGGTTGGCTGTTCATGGGATACTGGTGTAATGTCATTCTTAAAGGACCTGAAGGAAGCCGGCAAGGGCAACAACGTTAAGGTCATCTTACCTGAAGAAGGCGTCATCACAAAGTTAGGCGGACCTGGCCTGATTGCCAACTGCAAGCATCCTAACAATGGTAAGAAATACCTCGACTATGTAACATCAAAGGAATGGGCAGAAATCGCCGTAACGATTCCTGGCCAGGTCGTATTACAGGATGTACCGGGTAACACCTACTACGAGACATTAGGATTCACAGACGCTACCAAGACATGGGACTGCAGCTCATACTGGACATCTCAGCACAAGGGTGAAATCGTAAGCCAGTTACAGACGATCATCGAAGAACTCGGCGTTAAGGCTCCACCAAAAGAATAATTAACTATTCAGCTAGAAAGACGGAAACTGGAGTAGGGCATGACTCTGCTCCAGTTTTCTCAATTATTTTCCAGGGAATCGATAGAAACAGGAGAGTATTATTATGACTGTTACGATCAACATTGAACACGCTAAGAAAGTATACGATAACAACAACGTTGTCATACCGGATCTGTCTGTTGTCATCAAACCGGGTGAATTCTTTACCCTGCTTGGTCCATCCGGATGCGGCAAGACAACACTGTTAAGAATGATCGCCGGCTTCAACACCATTGAAGGCGGAGAGATCAAATTTGATGACAGGGTGATCAACAACCTGCCTCCATATAAGAGAAACATCGGCATGGTCTTCCAGAACTATGCGGTTTTCCCACACATGACCACAAGAGAGAATGTAGCGTTCGGTTTGAAGGAACGTAAGATAAAGGAACCTGAACTGAGTCAGCGTGTCAATGACATGCTGAAGATGGTCCAGATCGAAGAACTGGCGGACAGAATTCCCAGCAACATGTCAGGCGGCCAGCAGCAGCGTATTGCCCTGGCAAGAGCCATCGTCATTCAGCCTGACGTACTGCTGATGGATGAACCATTGAGCAACCTCGATGCCAAGTTAAGAGTAGAAATGAGAAGCGTCATCCGTCACATTCAGCAGCAGGCTGACATTACCACGGTCTACGTAACTCACGACCAGGAAGAGGCACTGGCCATTTCCGACAGAATTGCCGTAATGAACAAGGGCGTCATCCAGCAGGTTGATAACCCGGTCAACATCTACCGTCATCCGGTAAATCTGTTCACGGCAACCTTCATGGGTCAGTCAAATCTGGTCAGATGCAGCCTTGACGGCAAGAAGGGTACCCTCATCGGTACTGATCAGAGTTATGAATTCAACAGGATCAATGATGACTGCAGGGAAAAGGAAGCCATCATCTGCATCCGTCCTAAGGACCTGAAGTTCGCTGACAGGGGTATTAAGGGAACTGTCAAAGAGCGCGTATTCTTCGGCACGGACATCCATTACACCATTGAGACCGGAGCAGGAGAACTGTTACTGTCCTGCAGCGTAAATGATCCTCTGCACGAAGTAGGAGAGACCGTATTCCTTGAAGTTGAGAAGGACGTAGTAAATCTGTTCACGACTGATGAAAACGGAACGACGTTAATGAAGAGGTAATTCATATGAAACGCAGAAAACATACAAGGGAGTTTACCATCTGGAATGTGATGACGATCATATGTTTCTCGTTCTTTGCGTTCTTCTTCCTGTATCCGCTTTTGAGAATGATCATCGGCGGCATCTACGTTGACGGCAAGTTCAACTTTGATTCATATAAGAAGTTCTTCACATCCAGATATTACATGAGCGCGGTTGCCAACAGCTTCAAGATCGCGCTGACCAGTACCTGCATATCCATTGTTACGGGTACGACCTATGCCATGATCATGAGGCATGTAAAGATCAAGGGCAAGAAGCTCATTGACGTACTGCTGCTTGTATCAACGATTACTCCGCCGTTTTTGGGCGGTTACAGCTGGATCTTATTGGGCGGCCGTGTTGGTTACTTTACCAAGTTCATCAATAAGCTGTTCGGCATTCAGTTCCCGGGCATCTACGGATTCTGGGGCATCATCTTCACGTTCGTCGTCGGATCGACCGCCACGATGTACATGTACATTTCCGGTGCTCTGAAGAATCTTGACAGTTCTCTGGTAGAGGCTGCCGAGAACCTGGGCTGCCGCGGCTTGAGAAAGATCATCAAGATCTACATCCCATTGATACTGCCGACGGTACTGTCAACGGCATTACTGTCATTCATGAGAGCCTTCGCAGACTTCGGTACTGCCGAGCTCATCGGTGAAGGCTACCACGTATTGGGCGGCCTGATCTATTCATCATACCTGGGCGAAGTTTACAGGGACGGTGCCATGGCGAGTGCCCTGTCATCAATAACCCTGGCATTTACGGCCATCATCTTCATGATTCAGAGATACTTCGCTACCAGAAAGAACGTAGAGATGAACTCTCTGCATCCAATTGAGCAGAAGGATTACAAGGGCATCAAGGGCATTCTGGCTCATGCATACATCTACTTCATGACCACGCTGTCCATCCTGCCGATCATTACCGTTACCTATAACTCATTCCAGAAGTCAGCCGGACAGGTATTCGTTGACGGTCAGTATTCACTGGACAGCTATGCCAAGGCATTCTCGAGAATGGGCAAGGCCATTTCCAGAACATACATCTTCGGTTTCGCTGCCCTGGCTCTGATCCTGGTCATCGGCATCATCACGTCATATGCCAATGTAAGACACCGTTCAGCCATTACCAAGACCGTTGATACTCTGACCTTCTTCCCGTTCATCGTACCGGGAGCCGTATTGGGTATCGCAACGATCCTGGCTTTCAACGGCAAGCCGTTCTATCTGACCGGCACATCGATCATCATCATTGCGATCTGGGTAATCAGAAGACTGCCATATACGATCAGATCTTCAACCAGTGTACTGCATCAGATCGGTGCTTCAGTAGAGGAAGCTTCTCAGTCACTCGGTGCAAATGGCATCCATACCTTCTTCAAGGTAACTTTACCGATGATGTTTGCCGGCATCCTGCCTGGCGCATTATTGAGCTGGGTATCATGCATTACCGAGTTAAGCAGCTCGCTGTTCGTCTATAACAACAAGAACATGACAATGTCCATTGCCATCTATACCCAGATCCTCAAGGGCAACATGGGTATTGCCAGTGCCATGAGTACGATCCTGCTTGTATCGGCAGCTACGGTACTGACGATCCTGTTTACCTCATCAAAGGGCAAGATGGACTTCGGATTATAATTAATGAAAAGTCTCTCCTGCGTGAGACTTTTTTAGAAAGGGAACACCATGATAAATAACAGATATGCCAATGACCTGCTGGATATCCTCAGGCAGGCCTATCAGGAAAACGAGGAAAAGATCAATCTGTGCGTTGAAAAGGTAGTAGACAACATCATGAATGACCGGATCATCCACATGTTTGGTACGGGTCACTCTCACATGGTCGGAATAGAGGTATTTGCCCGGGCTGGAGGTCTGGCAAACGTCAATGCTATACTTGACCCCGACCAGCTGACTATGTTTGGAACAAGCAGAAGCGGATCGGTGGAACGTCTGCCTGGTCTGGCTGACATCATATTCGACAATTATGACATTAATCCTGGTGACATCATGTTCATCACTTCCAATTCAGGCAGAAATGCCGTACCGGTTGAAATGGCCATGAGATGCAGAAAGGAAGGCATATTCACCGTATGCATCACCTCTCTGAAGGTGTCGGAAAAGATGACTTCAAGACATCCAAGCGGCAGGAAACTGTATGAACTGTGCGATGTCGTACTGGATAACTGCGCCCCGGAAGGTGATGGCTGCATGACTGTTGACGGCATCGTTACCGGCCCCGTAAGTTCGATCAGCGGCATGTATCTGGCTGATACGATAATGACTACGGCCATCGAGAAGTGCGTGGAAAAGGGCTTTAAACCGTACGTATACCAGTCTCAGAATGTTGACGGTGCTGACAACAGAGCAGCCCACTTCAAGTACAAGGGCAGGGTAAAGCATCTGTAAAAAACAGTGAGTTATTCTTTTTTCATTAAGGGAAAAATTGTATTATATAAATAGAGTAAAAGAAGGAGATTTAATATGAAATTATCACCGCTTCAAACAGCCAGATATCAGTATCAGCCAAAACTTCCTGGCATGCTGAGAAATGGTGTTTCTGAAATCTGTGTCGAAGAGGGAGAACCAACCCAGAGCGTAGCTGATCAGGAAAAGATCAGAGAACTGTTCCCTAATACCTATGGCAAGAAGGAAATAGTCTTCAAGAAAGGCCAGAATACATCCAAGGCCGGCAAGCAGGTAGTAGGTGTCATCCTGTCTGGCGGACAGGCTCCTGGCGGACACAATGTAATCTGCGGATTATACGATGCCCTGAAGGCTACCAGCAAGGATAATGTCCTGTACGGCTTCAAGAACGGCCCTATCGGCATTCTCAATGACGACTATGTAGTATTTGATGATGAATTCATCAATGAATACCGCAATACCGGCGGATTTGACATCATCGGTTCAGGCAGAACGAAGCTTGAGACTGAAGAGCAGTTTGAGGTCGCAGCTGAGGTATGCCGCAAGCATGGAATCAACGCCATTGTCATCATCGGCGGTGATGATTCAAATACCAACGCAGCCGTACTGGCTGAATACTTCGCAGCTCACAATACCGGCGTTCAGGTAATCGGATGTCCGAAGACCATCGACGGTGACCTGAAGAACGATGACATCGAATGCTCATTCGGTTTCGATACAGCCACAAAGACCTATTCAGAGCTCATTGGCAATATTGAAAGAGATGCCAACTCAGCCAAGAAGTACTGGCACTTCATCAAGGTCATGGGACGTTCAGCATCACACGTTGCCTTAGAGTGTGCCTTACAGACACAGCCTAACATCTGTCTGGTAGGCGAGGAAGTAGCCGCCAAGAAGATGTCATTAAACGAAATCGCTGAATACATTACCGATTCAGTAGCCAACAGAGCTGCCAAAGGCATGAACTTCGGTGTTGCCATCATTCCTGAAGGCATCATAGAATTCATTCCTGAATTCTCAGTTCTGATCGCTGAGATCAATGAATTACTGGCAGGCGCCAAGGCTGATGAATTCAACGCCCTTCCAACATGGCAGGAAAAGTACGAATTCATTGAAAAGGGCATCACTCCTGAATCAATGAAGGTATTCGCCTTACTGCCGCAGGGCATTCAGCAGCAGCTCTTCCTGGAAAGAGACCCGCACGGTAACGTTCAGGTATCACTGATCGAATCAGAGAAACTGTTCTCAGCCCTGGTCAAGGAAAAGCTGGCTCAGAGAAAGAAAGAGGGAACATTCAAAGGCAAGTTCTCAGCTCAGCATCACTTCTTCGGTTATGAAGGCAGATGTGCTTTCCCAAGCAACTTTGACGCTGACTACTGCTACTCATTAGGCTACAATGCCTCAATGCTGATCCTGTACGGATACACAGGATATCTCTCAAAGGTTTCAAATCTGTCAAAGCCTGCTGAACAGTGGGTTGCCGGTGGCATGCCAATTACCAAGATGATGAACATCGAGAGAAGAAACGGCAAGGACAAGCCGGTTATCAGAAAGGCCTTAGTCGAACTGGATGGCAAACCATTCCAGTACTTCGCTGCTCACAGAGAACAGTGGGCTGTTGAAACAGATTTCGTATATCCAGGCGCAATTCAGTACTATGGACCTGCAGAAGTCTGCGACGCAACAACCAGAACACTGGCTCTGGAAAAGGAATAGTTTCCGAGAAAATATCAAAGGAAGGCTGATCAGGATCATCCTGTGATGCCTTCCTTTTTTATGGCGTTGCAAAAAGCAACAGAAAGGCATGCTTCATTATCGTGAGGTTTTTTGATTTTTAATAAACTTCTCTCATGGTAAAATACTATTAAGACAAGCAAGTAATAATATACCAGGAAAAAGGGGTATGAGAATTATGAATAGAAAGATATGGATAATCCTGCTGGTAGCGTTGTTAGCGATGGATGTCTTGGCGGCATGCACGCCATCCACAGGGCCGGACCCGGCGAAAGAGCCGACGGCTTCTGTAGAGGTTCCGGCAGGTTTTGAACTCATGGATATTTCCGCTCTTGTAAAAGACCAGAAGATCGAGATCGTTACCAATGGCAGTAAGGCTGAGGTAAAAGTGGACGAAGAGAATGACGGTCTTCTTTTCAGCGGTACGCCTTCAGAGATAGAAAAGGTTGAGATCAGATGGAAGGACGATGTTGATTTCGGATCCGTTAAGGCAGGATTGCTGGT
>ONPK01000154.1 GCA_900319675.1 uncultured Bacillota bacterium | reverse complement strand
GCCAAGCTTGTCTGAGATCTCTTCCGCAGAAGGTTCACGGCCTAATTCCTGAACCAGCTGACGCTGTACTCTGGTGAGTTTGTTGATGGTTTCAACCATGTGGACAGGAATACGGATGGTTCTGGCCTGGTCAGCGATGGCTCTGGTAATGGCCTGTCTGATCCACCATGTTGCGTATGTTGAGAACTTGAAGCCCTTTGATGGTTCAAACTTTTCAACGGCCTTAACCAGACCCATGTTGCCTTCCTGGATCAGATCCAGAAACAGAAGACCTCTGCCGACGTATTTCTTGGCAATACTACCAGACGCAGGTTGGAGCTGGTAAGGATCTCCTTGGCTTCCTGAGCCTTGAGCTGGTAGTCTTCCTGCTGCTTGTATTCTTCGTTCTTCTCCAGCAGAGCATCCTTTCTGGTAACGAGTTTCTTTCTTTCTCTCTTCAGAGCAGTGAGTTCCTTCTTTTCATCTTCGGTCTTCTCCTTGCCCTTTCTGACGAGTTCAGCTTCTCTTTCATCGATTTCGGTCAGTCGCAGTTCAATGCCTTCAACTTCGATCAGCAGATTAGGATCGCCATGAATGGTATAGGCAACCTTCTTCTCATCTTCCGGCTTTAACAGCGGTACACGTCCGATCTCCTTCAGGTACATCTTGACGGCATCACTGGTCTTCATTGACGGATTGTCAGCGTAGTTTGCCTTCAGTTCGTTAAGGAATTCCTCGTCATTTTCCTCTGAAAGGTATTCATCATCAATGATCTCATCGTCATCTACGTCGATGTCATCGATGTCGTCATCAATGTCATCAACCATTTCCGGTGTTTCCTCTTCCAGTTCAAGAGTGTCAAACCAGTTCATGATGCTGTCAACTTCAACGTCTGTCAGTTCCAGCGAATCAAAGAACTTCTTGAGGTTCTTGAAATCGTCATTGGAAAGATTCAGGCCGTTAAGCTGATCATTTATGATGTCTTCAGTTATCTGTTCGTTGGAATCACGAAGCTGTGTGAAGTATTCCTTGATTTTCTGTAATTCCTGTTTTTCTGCCATGTCATTTCCTCCTGTCTACTTGGATCTTAACAAGGCCTTTCTCTGCTTGCGCAGACTTACGACCTCGTTGGCGATCCTGGCCTGTAATGCCGAATCGGTGTAATTCTTCATTTCCTGGCTCTTCTGTGCTATCTGGTCATCAATTACGCTTACCTTTATCCTTTTGATTGCGTCTCTGAATACCTTCTCATCGGTCTTGTCTTCGATCAGGCTGTCTTCCACGATCTCATAGACCAGAGACTTCAGCTGATCATTTTCCAGTGAACCGACAAAATCGGATATTACCAGAGTGTCATGATGGTTGTAGTAATCGATGATGTATAGTGCCAGCGTATTGCTGAGTCTGTCCCGCAGGAAGTTCAGTTCCTGCTTGTAGATGTTGCACATCTGCGGTGACTCCAGCATCTGCTTGAGAATGGTCCTTTCCGCAATTGTCAGACCGTCCTTGGCCTTGACTGCGACTTCAGGCTGTTCCACCTGCTGCCGTGTCTCTCTGACCTCACCTGAGCTCTTGTCCAGAGCATTGGTGCTGAACCCCGTCAGCTGAGATAATCTCTGCAGATAGTTTTCGCGGTCAAATTCATCTTTAAGTTTCTTTATTTCCGCAAGCACATGACTGGCATAATCCTTGCGGGAGTTATAGTTGTTGAGTGAATAGAGCTTTCTGTAATAGGTAAATATGAACTCTATCCAGCTTATGGCGTTGGCTACCATGCCCTTCAGTACGTCCGGACCGCTTGAATTGATGATCTCATCAGGGTCCTTGTCCGTATTGTTATTGAGTACCAGTACCTCAAAGCCCAGTCCCTGAGCCAGGGTCCCGACCTTGAAGATGGCATCCTGTCCGGCCTTATCGCCATCAAATCCCATGACCAGTCTGTTGGTGATCCTTCTCAATAGTGAGAGCTGATTGCGTGTACAGCTGGTACCCATAGAGCATACCGCATTGGCCATTCCTGCTCTGTCAAAGGCCATGACGTCCATCGGGCCTTCAGCCAGGATCATGAACTTTTCCCTACGGGCTGTCTCATAAGCTCTGTGATAATTGAACAGCACGTCGCTCTTCTTGAACAGAGGCGTGTCCGTGGTATTTATGTACTTGCTGGGATTGTTGGAATCCAGCGTTCTGGCCGTAAAGGCGATCGGATGGCCTTCCCTGTCATGGACCGGAATCATCAGACGGTCATAAAATACATCACTGATGCCCTTTTCCGTCAGTCTGGCCATGTTGGCCTCGATGATGTCCTTATCCTGATATCCCTTCCTGTGCAGGAAGTTGTATAACAGATTACCTGAGGGATTATATCCGAACTGATACTTTTCAATGATCTCATCCGGCAGGTTGCGCTTCTGCAGATAGGCCTTCATCTTGGTTCCGGCCTGACTGTTCAGTTCATGCTGACAGAAGGTCACTGATTCTCTCATGATCTTATGCAGGGTCGTTTCCGTAAAGGTGCTTACGGCCTGATCGTTCCCGAAGTCATACTTGTAGCCGATGAGGTCGGCTACCTTTCTGATGGCGGTGACATAATCGGTATTCTCATACTTCTGGACAAAGCTGAAGACATCTCCAGCCGTTCCGCATACGAAGCACTTGAATATCTTCTTGTCACGGGAAATACTCAGAGAGGGATTATGGTCATCATGAAAAGGACACATTGCGACATAACCGTTACCCTTCTTGATTACCTCAATGTAGTGTCCGATGACATCTTCTATGGCTGCCTTGTTCCTGATGTCGTTAATGACCTCTTCCGGTATTCTTGCCACCAAATTCCTCCTAGAATTCAATCATCTTTTCAATGATGCTTCTCAGATCTTCGATCTTTACTCTCTCCTGAGTCATGTCATCACGGTGTCTGATGGTTACGCAGCCATCATTCTCCGTGTCAAAGTCTACTGTAATGCAGATAGGTGTGCCGATGGCATCCTGTCTGCGGTATCTCTTGCCGATGCTTCCAGTCTCATCGTAATCTACGTCAAAGTACTTGGCTAAGTCACGGTATAAGGCCTGTGCCCTTTCAGAAAGCTTCTTCTGTAATGGCAGTACGGCTGCCTTGATTGGAGCCAGGGCAGGATGGAAGTGCATGACGATTCTTGAATCCTTGTCGCCGTTTTCCTTGACGAGTTCTTCCTCATCATAGGCGTCACAGCTGAAGGCCAGGAATAATCTTTCAACACCTACTGCCGGTTCAACGCAGTACGGTACATATCTTTCGTTTGTATACGGATCAAGGTAAGACAGGTCTTCCTTGGAATGATCCATGTGACGGTTCAGGTCGTAGTCTGTTCTGTCGGCAATGCCCCAGACTTCGCCCCAGCCGATCGTCGGGAACAGATACTCAATGTCACATGTTCCCTTTGAATAGAAGGCCAGTTCCTCTGGAGTATGGTCTCTCATTCTCATGTTTTCTTCCGTCAAGCCGAGATTGATGAGCCATTCTCTGCAGAAGTTACGCCAGTATGGATACCACTGGTCATCTGTACCTGGCTGACAGAAGAATTCCATTTCCATCTGCTCAAATTCCCTGGTAC
>ONPK01000079.1 GCA_900319675.1 uncultured Bacillota bacterium | reverse complement strand
GCTGGGAACCCTGGGAATCATAACCGCTCTCTATTACCAGATGATGGGCTGTGAGGTTACGGCCTTTGAGACCTTTGGTAACAGGGCAAGACTGGCAGAAAGAATGGGCGTCAGAAAAGTCATCAGCTGTCCGCTTGATGAGCAGGTCAGAACATACCTGTCATCAATCGATACCGACGGCGCTGACATTGCCGTTGACTGCTCAGGTTACAGCGGCTGTATCCTCAATGCCATTGAAATGACCGGCAAGTACGGTCAGGTGGTATTGCTGGGATCACCGCGTGAGGAATATGACGCCAACGTTTCCGTTCCGTTCTACACCATCCACAGCAAGATGCTGACGGTGATAGGCGCATTGAACCGCAGATTCAATAATGCACCTGTTGCCGGTACCAGGATCAACATGAACAGGTCAATGGCCGACCTTGAAAAGATGATGATCGACGGCAGGCTGCATCTTTCCACACTCATCTCACATGAAATAGAGCCTGATGAGAAACAGTTGCTTGAAGCATACAGAGGCTTAATGTACGACAGGGACAACTATACCGGCGTCATCATCGACTGGAAGAAGTAAAACGAATCCGCACATGCGGATTTTTCTTTTTCTGTTTAACGCGGTTTGTTGAAACAGCCGGTCCATTGTGCTAACATATATGCATATCCTGAGAAAAAGAAAACATTCAGTGATCGGCTTAGAGAGAAAACGGTTGGTGCAAGTTTTACTGAAGGCTGGATGTCAGACACTTTGGAGGATCCTTTCTGAAAGACAGTAGGAAGGGACGCAACCGGCGTTAACGGAATTGAGGCATGATTTACATGCGAAGTAAGGTGGCACCACGTTAAACGTCCTTATCGGGCGTTTTTGTTTTTTTAGGAGGTTGGCAATGGCAAACAGATATCAGGTACCAAGAGGCACGCAGGATCTGATCGGTGATCAGGTAAGCCTGTGGCAGCAGGTCGAAAGCATCATCAGAGAGACCTGTGCGCTGTACGGTTACAGCGAGATCAGAACACCGATATTTGAGTACACGGAAGTATTCAAGACGGAAAATGATTCCAGCGACATGGTTACCAAGGAAATGTACACATTTGAAATGGGCGATTCATCATTCACGTTAAGACCTGAAGGCACAAAGGGCGTTATCAGATCCTTCGTTGAACACAAGATGTACGGTAACCCGGGAGAACTGCCAAAGAAGCTGTTCTACATGGGACCGATGTTCAGACACGAAAGACCGCAGAAGGGCAGATACCGTCAGTTCCATCAGTTCGGCGTTGAGGTCATCGGAGCCAAGTCCCCATTGCTGGATGCCGAGGTCATCGCGTTAGGCCATGACATCGTCAGAAGGCTGGGACTGAATAACGTCAGGATCCTGATCAACTCACTGGGTGATGAGGAGTCCAGAACGGCATACCGCAATGCCTTAAGGGAATACTTCAGACCGTATCTTGACGAACTGTGTGAAGACTGCCATCGCCGCTATGAGATGAATCCGCTGCGCATCCTCGACTGCAAGGTCGATAAGGACAAGGAGATCTTCAGGAACGCTCCTTCAGTAAAGGATTATCTCAATGAGTCCTCAAGGGAATACTTTGAAAAGGTATTGCAGGCACTGGATGATCTGGGCATTCCATACGTCATTGACGACCATCTGCGGTAGACGCAGCCGGTCAGCAGGCAGCCGTATTTGCCGGCGGTCAGTATGACGGGCTGGTAAACTACTTCGGCGGTGGAGAACTGCCGGGCATCGGATTTGGCATGGGCCTGGAAAGAATGATCCTTCTGGCCGAAGAACAGAACAGCCTCAAGGCTGATTCAGGCAACGCTGACGTATATGTCATCTCACTGGGAAATGTCGCCACATATGGCTTGAAGGCCGCTCAGAAGCTGCGTGAAGCCGGCTTCAAGGTAGACATGGACTATCAGGGCAGATCCCTGAAGGCTCAGTTTAAGGCTTCTGACCGTTCAGGTGCCAGAGCCATTGTCATTCTGGGTGAAGATGAATATGCCGAAGGCAAGGCTCAGGTAAAGGATACGGTAAACAAGACACAGGTAACGGTGTCATTTGATGAATTAACGGAAACTGTCAGGAAGATGACAGAGGGGGAATAAGATCATGAAGAGAACACATACAAATGGAGAGTTAAGACTGTCCGATGTAGGTAAGAAGGTTACCCTGATCGGCTGGGTCGCCAAGAGAAGAAACCTGGGCTCAATGGTCTTCATTGACTTGAGAGACAGATACGGAATCACGCAGATACTGTGCGATGAAACGCAGACTGATGCCGTAAAGAGCGTCAGAAACGAATACATTCTGCAGGTTACCGGTGAAGTCATCGCCAGAAAGGATGCCAATCCAAAGATGGCAACCGGCGAGATCGAAGTCAAGGCAGAAAAGGTTGAGATCATCAACACGGCTGCCACGACTCCTTTCATCATTGCCGATGATACCGATGCCTTAGAGGACACCAGACTGAAATACAGATATCTGGACTTAAGAAGACCTGTGTTACAGCAGAAACTCTTCACCAGAGCCAAGATCGTAAGAGCCATGCATGAGTATCTCGATGCCAACGACTTCATCGAAGTCGAGACACCGGTACTGGCCAAGAGCACACCGGAAGGCGCCAGAGACTATCTCGTTCCTTCACGTGTTCACCCTGGCTGTTTCTATGCCTTGCCGCAGTCACCTCAGCAGTTCAAGCAGCTTCTGATGGTAGCCGGCTTTGAAAGGTATTATCAGGTTGCCAGATGCTTCAGAGATGAGGACTTGAGAGCTGACAGACAGCTCGACTTCACTCAGCTGGACATCGAAACAAGCTTCCTGTCACAGGATGAGATCCTGACCCTGACTGAAGGCCTGTTAAAGAAGGTCATGAAGGATGTCAAGGGCATTGACATTGAGACCCCGTTCAGACGCTTCAAGTACGTTGACGCCATGAACATGTACGGTTCAGACAAGCCTGATACCAGATTTGAACTGAAGCTGCAGGACGTTACGGAAGTATTCCGCAATTCCGAATTCAAGGCCTTTGAGGAAGGCCTGGCAGCCAAGGGAGCCATCAAGGCCCTGGTGGTTGACCATTGTGAAAACTACAGCCGCAAGGAACAGGACAAGCTGACTGACCTGGCCAAGAAGAACGGTGCCAAGGGACTTGTCATCATGAAGTATCAGAATGATGAGCTGGAAGGCAGTCCTGTGAAGTTCTTCTCTGAAGAAGAAAAGGAAAACCTGAAGAAGACTCTGAATCTCACAAACGGAGATCTGATACTCATCGTTTCCGGCAGATGGAACAAGACCTGCAGTGCATTGGGTGCTTTAAGAAGCCACTTTGGCAAGACGCTAGGTCTCATTCAGCCTGATACATATGACTTCTTATGGATCGTTGAATTCCCGATGTTTGAATGGAGTGCTGAAGACAACCGCTACTATTCAGAGCACCATCCTTTCACCAGACCGATGGACGAAGACCTGCCGTTACTGGATGAAGATCCGGAACAGGTACGTTCATACGCCTATGACGTCGTTCTCAACGGCTACGAATTAGGCGGCGGCAGCTTGAGAATCTACGACTGCGACCTGCAGGAGAAGATCTTTGAACTGTTGAGTCTTTCAAAGGAAGAGATCCAGAACCGCTTCGGCTTCTTCATTGATGCTCTGAAGTACGGCACACCTCCTCATGGCGGACTGGCATTAGGCCTGGACAGAGTGGCAATGATATTAACAGGCAGCGAATCACTGCGTGACGTAATTGCCTTCCCGAAGAATGCCAATGCGAAGTGCCCGATGTCCGATGCACCGACGGAAGTCGACCAGAAGCAGCTGGACGAACTGCACATCAGAATAGTCAAGTAGAAGTAAAATCGCTGAAAAGCGGTTTTCTTTTTCCTGACAAATGAAAAGAGACACACGGTGTGGTATCATAGAAATGAGGAGCCCGTAAGGGAAGAAAGAAGGAACAATAATGGATATCAAGAAGGTTTATCTGGATAAGCTGAAAGCCGACATAGACCGCGCCTACGATACCCAGCTGGAAAAGATCCAGGTGATCGCCAGGATGTTTGGCGAATGCATGGATAACGGCGGGGTAGTACAGCTGTTTGGCGTCAGACACGGCATAGAGTTTGTCAATGAACTCAACTACCGGGCTGGCGGAATTGCACCGTTCCACAAGATGAACATCGGTGATCTTCTGATCAGACACATGTGCACCAAGGAAGAGGTCTACAAGACTTTTGAGATCTACAACAGACCGGAAGTATATGATCAGCTGACTTCCATGTACGTACTGGATGACAGAGACCTGTACGTGCTGGTAAGCGAGAGGGGAAATGAACCTCTGGTTCTTAGATTTGCCCAGGAGGCTAAGAAGAGAGGTCAGAAGATCGTAGCCGTAGTCAACAAATCATACTATGACAACTGCGGCGGAACACTGCTGGATTATGCCGACATCTGGCTGGACATGCAGACGGAATGTCCTGACGTGGCAGTTGACGTCGACGGCATCAAGGTCGGTCAGACCGGCACCACGGTAACAAACATCATGGCACAGATGATCACGGGAGAACTGTACAGATACTTCATCGAGAAGCACGGTCAGGCTCCGGTATTGTTATCAGCCAACGTGAAGGGAGCAGACGTTCACAACAACGCCTTGACAGACCCTTATGGAAGGAGGGTTCGCTAGCATGACTGTAGACGCAAAGGTATTCCTGGATAAGATCCAGTCACTGCTTGACCACCTGTATGAAAGCCAGAAGGACGTAATTGAGGAAACTGCCCAGTTAATGGCCAGATGCATTGAAAACGACGGTGTCGTTCACGTCTTCGGTTCAGGTCACTCCGTAGGTCTGGCGATAGACATTTCATTAAGAGAAGGCTCACTGGTACCGGTACACATCATCGAAAACGCCGATGCCGTAATACTTGGTGAGTTCACCCTGGAGGAATTCACTGACAAGGTCAACAAGTTTGAGAGAAGACAGGGCGTTGCCCAGTACTTCTACAATCTGTATGACATCAGGGAAAACGACATCTTCTTCGTCATTTCCAATTCCGGCATCAACGGTGTCGGCATTGACTTCGCAATGCTGGCGAAGGAGAACGGCCACAAGGTCATTGTCATCACCTCAATGGAACACACCCTGGCCGAGGCATCAAGACATCCAAGCGGCAAGAAGCTCTACATGCTTGGCGATGTCGTAATTGACAACTGCGGCCCGCATGGGGATGCCTTGTTACCGACAAACGGCATTGAAAAGGTATGCTCGGTATCATCCATCTGCAATAACGCCGTCGCTCAGATGGCAGCCGTAAGAACGGTTGAGATCCTGAAAGAGCACGGTTACAATCCTCCGGTCCTGACTGGCGATGAAGCCCATGACAGGGAACTGAAGGAACACTACAAGGGCAGAATTTAAGCACGGAAAGAGGTTCATTGAAGCCTCTTTTTTTCGGGGAAAACGTGTTCCTGAAAGATGCATAACGACATTATAAAGTCAATACTTTTCAGGCAAATATACATCTGCTATAATGAAATTGCCGAAAGAGAAATGCTTTTCCGACACATTTGATTAGGGGAATCCGGACGTTGATTCAGCGGTGTTGAAAGCCTTTAACTAGGAATCCTGATGCTGAACACAGGGTACCCACCTGGGTAACAGGGAATCGACTTATGTCTTTTGGTAAGGGGATTCGCTAAGCAATCCCTTTTCTCTGAAAACTACGTATGTGAAAGACACGGGCTGACCGTGTTTTTCTTTTGTGGACATTGTAGTTGAAATGAAAGTTCAATTTCAGTAAAATGTAAAGGTAAATGAAAAGGCGGTGAATTACATGCCAGAAGTATTAAAGACATTATTATGGCTGTTATTGGGAATGGCTATCGGTGGAGGCTTGGGCTGGTACTTTACTCGTAAAGCTATCCAGAAGCAGCTGAAGGAGAATCCTCCGGTTAACGAAAAGATGATCAGAGCCATGTTCATGCAGATGGGGCGTAAGCCTTCTGAAGCTCAGATCAAAGCTGTAATGAAGAGCATGAATCAGTATCAGTAACACAGCCACGCTGTGTTTTTTTAAAGGAGACGAACCATGAAGACAAAGATCGCCATCCTGGGCTGCGGAAAGATCGCATTGAGGATCATAAAGGGCATAAGCTACTGCGACAATCTGGAGATCGTTGGCTTTGGCGCCAGTGATCCGCTAAGAGCCAGGGAATACTGTGAGAAGTATGGCGGACATCTGTACGGCACCTACGATGACATTCTGAACAGTGAGGAAGTTGAAGCCGTATACGTTGCCACATACAATCCGTCACACTATCAGCTGATTGAAAAGAGCCTGAATCATCACAAGCACGTCATGTGTGAAAAGCCGATGGTACCGACCATCAGCCAGCTTGACGAGCTCTTTGAGTTGGCTCATAAGAACGGCTGTCTATTGATGGAAGCCTGCAAGGGCGTTTTCACGCCGTTAAGTCAGAAGCTGAGACAGATGATCTCCGATGGTGTTTTCGGAAAGATAGTCTATGCCGAGGCAGCCTACTGCCATGGCGGCATTACTCCGGATGATCACTGGGTCATGGATAAGGCCACCGGCGGCTCCTTACAGGATCTGGGTGACTATCCGGTAAGTGTTCTGAACTATGTTCTTAACGCCGTACCGCAGAGCAGGCAGGTATTCACCATTGACCATAACGGCGTTGACGTGTTTGCCCAGGCAATGATCGACTACGGTGACTTCCAGGGACACATCCACTGCGGATTTATCGTCGATACCCCGCGCATCATGCGCATATTCGGTACCGAAGGACATATTGAGATCGTAGACTTCTGGAAGACCGGAAAGGGCACGTACTTCATCAATGGTAAAGAGCATCACTTCGACTGTGAAATGATCAATGACTTCTACTATGAATGCCATCATTTCGCTGACTGCATACAGAAGGGCAAACTGGAAAGTGACATCATGAGTCATGAGGCCAGCCGCAACATTATGAAAATTACTGCGAAGCAATGGGAGTAAAAGTTATATAATCTTATCATGAGGAAAATTCTGATCACGATCCTGGCGTTATTTATGATGTTGATCGATGTTCCGGCAGTAAAGGCGGAAACGATCGACAACGGCAGGTTTGAATATGAAATGAATGAAGACGGCAAGACTGTCAGTATCGTTAAGGGAACGGTGGATACTGACACTGTTTTCGTGCCTGAGGGAATCGACGGCTACAAGGTCACCGCGATCAGGTCGGAAGCCTTTGACTGTACTGACGTCGTGGAGATCATTCTTCCCGAGTCGCTGGAAACAATAGAAGAAAAAGCCTTCTACAACTGCGATGAAGTACTGGATCTGACGATTGCCGGCTCAACCGCAGCGGAAAGAGGCTTTGAAAAGCTGGAAAAGCTGAAGACCCTGAGTATATTGAAGGGTACCGGTGAGATGCATGACTACGAGCTGTCCTTTGACTGCCCGTGGCATGACAGTTTCTACAGGGTTACTACGGTATATCTGGCTGATGGAATCACCCACATCGGTGATAACAGCTTTGCCGGATTCTATAACGTAAAGTACATCAAGATACCTAAGAGCGTTGAATCAGTCGGCAAGGCAGCCTTCATGAACATGAATGCGTTACGCCGTCTGGAACTTCCGGTCGGTCTCAAGCAGGCCGGAGACAGAGCCTTTGGCAGTGACCCGGTGGAAGTCAGGGAGATCTCCATCGTCATACCGAAGAACCTTACCGACATTGGCAAGAACGCCTTCAGTACCAGCAGGACGTACTATGCCTATAAGGACAGCCCGTCCGCTCAGCATCTGATCGATAGCCACATTGATTTTACGGAAGTTGACTTCTCTCTGATAGGGGATTACAGTATGAGAGTTTCCGAGAGCAGGGAAATGAAGTTCAATGAGTGTCCGGACTTCATCATGAAGCAGACAAAGTTCCGCTCATCTGATGAAACGATCGCCACCGTCAGCGGAGACGGTCTGATCACGGCCTACAGAAGCGGCACGGTAACCATTACGGCAGCCACGGATACCGCTGAAACCTCGGTTACGATAAATGTCGGCAGAAATAAACTGACAAGATATGATACGGTATACCTCCGTTTACCGGATGACAGTACCTCTAACCTCACGCCGAGAA
>ONPK01000072.1 GCA_900319675.1 uncultured Bacillota bacterium | reverse complement strand
GGCTCCAACATCTGTAACGACTGCGTATCCAGCGGAACCATCGGCGGGGCTACGGCAGGTTTTCTCAGAGGAATTCCTTCCATCGCCTATTCCCTTGATTTCGGCAGAGAATTTGACTATGACCGCTATAAGGATCATGTTCTGGAAACGGCATCATGGTTTGTGAAGCAGAAATTCAGCAGGGAATTTGTCCTGAGCGTAAATCTGCCCAACACCGGAGAAATAAACGGAACGGTAGTCGCCACGACCGGTGCCAGAAGGACCTACCATGGTCAATGCACGGTCAGAGAGGAAGACGGTTTTAAATACTATACCTACCCATTTAACCATCCGGAACTGGTAGACATCGTTGAAGATCTGGATCACGATGCCCATGCCCTGGCAAACGGGTACATCGTATTACAGCCGATGGACTATGATCTGGTCAAGCAGGACAGCGTCGCTTTCCTGAGAAACAAATGGAATGAGAGGTAACAGTAATGAAACAGGACCTTTACACATTCATAGACGAACACAGACAGGAGATATTTGATCTGGGTGACAGACTGTTCCATAATCCTGAACTCGGTTTCAGGGAAATCAGGACCGGTGAGATCATCAGAGAATACCTCCAGAAGCATGATCTGAAGGTAGACAGAGAATACTGCTACACCGGATTCTCGGTAAGCATCGGCAGCGGTTCACCGCACATCGGCATCATTGCCGAACTGGATGCCATCCCTACCCAGGGACATCCCTGTGCCGATCCCGTAACCACGGCAGCTCATGCCTGCGGCCACAGCACTCAGGTAGCCATTACCCTGGCAGCCTTAACATCCTTAAGTCAGCAGATAAGTGACCTTAAAGGTACCGTTACTCTCTACTTCACTCCTGCCGAGGAATTTACCGATCTGGAATACCGCAAGAAGCTGGTGCAGGAAGGAAAGATAAGGTATCTGTCAGGCAAACAGAACATGCTGGCAGAACACATCTTTGATGACGCTGACTGCATAATTCATCTGCATGCCTCAGGCGATAAGAGATACCACTTCAGCGTTGACTCCGTATTATCCGGATTCATCCACAAGAAGATCACCTTCTTGGGCAAGGCAAGCCATGCGGCAGTATTGCCGCAATACGGCATCAATGCCCTGCATGAAGCTACCCTGTTCATAAATGCCATCAACATGTTAAGGGAAACCTTCGTTGATGAGGACATGACCAGGATCCACGGCATCATCGATGACGGCGGCAACACCGTCAACTCCATTCCTGACAAGGTAGTATATGAGTGCTATGTCAGAACGGTAAACGCTGATGTTCTGCACGAATTAAATGCCAAGGTCACCAATGCGGCAAAATGCTGCGCAAAGGCCATCGGCGGTGACTGCATCGTTGAGGATACTCCTGGCTATCTGCCGCTGCATCAGAATGACAAACTCAATGAGGTAATATATGAGAACATTCTTAACTTCGCCGATCCGAAGGAAGTAAAGTGGCATGAATACAGTGCAGCAGCCGGAGATGTCGGAGATATCTGTGTATTCAAGCCGATAATTCAGTACGGCTACAGCGGCATATCCGGCAGGATTCACGGTCCGGACATGCGCATTGAAGACCCTGAAGAAGTATACATTACCCAGGCCAAGATCGTTGCCGGCAGCGTGTATGATCTGTTAAGCAATCCGGAAAGAGTTCAGCAGATCAGAGACAGCTTTACGCCAACAATGACATATGAAGAATACATTGAATATCTGGAGAGTAAATAACATGAGCATTACGGTAAATCTCAGATACACCGGCACTGATGGAAGTGCCCGTAAGTTTGCAGAAGAAATGATCAGCAGCGGAACCGTAGAACTGATCAGAAATGAGCCGGGAAATCTGCGCTACGAATACTATCTCTCAGTAGATGATCCGGAAACGGTACTGTTGATCGACAGCTGGGCAGATCAGAAGGCCATAGACGTTCATCATGACAGTAAAATGATGAATACGATCCTGGAATTGAGAAAGAAATACGATCTCAGGGTATCAGCAGAAAGGTACATTTCTGAAGATGCGATTCCGGAAAGAGACCAGGCATACATTAACAGATAGTCCGGACACCATCCGGACTTTTTTACACATGAAAGGCAGGACCCTTTGGGGATCCTGCCTTTCTGATTCAAAGTTTTCTATCGAAGATTATTATTTCTTTTCCAGATAAAGATCCTTCAGCTTTGTGAAGTCATCGTCTGTCAGACCAACTTTCTGCTTCAGGAAGTCCTTTACTGAACCGTACTGAGCTGTGAAATCGTCGATCTGCTTTTCCATGATTTCCTGATATACAGCCTGGATGAAGATCATCTCATACTGAGCCTTGGCATCATCTGTATATTTCTTGGCAAATTCAGTGAGCTGTGCGATCTTAGGAGCATTGGCAATATTTGACAGCATGTAGTCCTGCAGAATGAGGTCGCGATCAAAATCAAGTGCAGACAGCAGCAGCATGCAAACGACACCGGTTCTGTCTTTACCGCCAGCGCAGTGGATTACAACAGCGGCATCCTCAGGTTTATTGAGTAATACCTTGAAAATTTCCTTATAGCTTTCAATGGCTTCTTCTGATTCAAAGAATTCAACCATTCTTTCGCTTGACAGCATGCCGTGTTCCCACTGGAATTTTGTTACTGCAAATGAGCCTTCAGGAGTTCTGGCATTACGCTGCAGACTCAGGAATTCTTCATAAAGCTCAGGATTCTTTGAGAACAGCGCTTCTGAAGTTGCCTTTGAATGTGCCAGCTGGAACAGATGGTATGTAGCACCAGGAACTTCCTTGTCCATGGTATTTGGGTTGATCTCTCTTTCGTAACGCAGGTCAATGATGTCACATACCTTATATTTGTTCTGAAGTGCATTAATTCCGTTGGCATCAAGCCCTGCCAGGCTGCCTGCGCGCAACAGCTTGTTCTGCTTGAAGGCTCTGCCTTCACTGTTAATGTAACCACCAAGCTGACGGGCATTTGAAACTACCGTAATATCAGTGCAGGCTTGGGTATTATAGTCCAGTGTCTGCTTTTCTGCCGGTTTGTCTGGTTCAACAGGTTTCTTCTGGCATCCAGGCAGTATCAGCAACAATGCCAGTAATGCAATAAATAATGCTTTAAACTTTTTCACAATTTTCCCTCTCCTTTCATGATAAATTGTAAATTAGTTCTATTATTATGGTTACCGGTTCTAACCCAGATCCTCGCCGTTTGAGGCGATGACCTTCTTATACCAGTAGAATGAATCTTTTCTGCTTCTCTTATATGTGCCGTTGCCTTCGTCGTCGGCATCTACATATATGAAGCCATATCTCTTTGACATTGATACCAGCGAACATGATACCAGGTCTATGCAGCCCCATGGGGTGTATCCGATGACATCAACGCCATCTTCTATTGCCTCACCTATGGCCTTTATGTGGCTGCGCAGGTATGAAATACGGTAATCATCATGTATCTTTCCTTCTTCATCAGGCTTTTCAAAGGCACCTAATCCGTTTTCAACGATGTATATCGGAAGATTGAATCTGTCTCTTAACTCATTTAACGAGATACGTAAGGCTGTCGGGTCGATCTGCCAGCCGAAATCACTTGTTTCCAGATAAGGATTCTTCAGCATTCTGATGAAATTGCCGATTCTCTCCTGTCTGTCAGGATCAGCTGTAACAATTGATGAGAGGTAGTAACTTAATGAAATGAAGTCTACCTTTCCATTTGCCAGAATCTCCTCGTAGTTGTCATACCATTTGATCTCAATGTTATGTTTCTTATAGTACGACAGCATCCATTTCGGGTAATAGCCCTTGGCCATGACGTCACAGAAGAACATGTTGTATTCCGTTTCCTCATGAGCTCTGTAGGCATCAGCCGGTGACGGTGTCTCAGGGTACAGATGGTGCAGATTGAACATGTTGCCGATCTTGCACTGCGGTGCCGTATCATGAGCATACTTGACGATCATGGCGCTGGCAATGAACTGATGGTGCAGTGCCTGATGTGAAGTGTAATTCCAGGCTCTTTCCATGTCTTCAGGCATCTTGGCAAAAGGACGGAAGCCCCTTGGAATGGTACAGTACTTGTCAAGAAGTATGCCGCCGCCTAACCATGGCACGGCTGTGACCATGTTTATCTCATTAAAGGTAAGCCAGTACTTTACTTCGTCCTTATACTCATCAATGAGGAATTTGAAATACTTCACGCAGTATGGAACGACTTCCGGTGAGATCCAGCCATCATATTTCTCAACAAATATGATCGGCAATTCGTAGTGGATCATCGTTACCAGAGGTTCGATGCCGTACTTGTGCAGTTCTCTGAATACGTTATGATAGAATTCAACTCCCTTTGGATCCGGTTTGTCTTCCATACCTGTTGGAAATAATCTTGTCCAGGAAATTGACATTCTGAATGACTTGAAGCCCATCTCAGCCAGAAGTGCAATGTCTTCCTTGTAGTGATGGTAAAAGTCTATGCCGCGGCGGTTAGGGAAGTTAAGTTTGTCTTCCTCAGCCTTTGCCCTGGCATAATCACCCTTCATCATGAAGTTGCACGGGATCTTGGGACCTCTGTAATATACGTAGTCAAGATGTGACAGGCCTTTGCCATCCTCACATCTTCCTCCTTCAATCTGTGCGGCGGAGGTAGCTCCGCCCCACAGGAAGTTTTCAGGAAATCTGCTCATGTTTAGCCCTTGGCATCAATTTCATCAGCTGATGAATCCTTGTACAGGAACCATGTCAGGATGAAGGTAACTACAATGCCAATGCCCATGCAGATGATTATGTTCCTTAAGTCAGTCGTATCGCCTGTTGCCGGATTGATGAACAACGGCAGTGTAAACAGGTTTGGCGGACCGCCGGCATATGTACCAACATTCAGTAAACCGCCAACGAAGGCTCCGACACCTGCACCGATCATTGAGGCGATCATAGGTGTCTTATACTTCAACGTAATACCATACATGCCAGGCTCGGAAATGCCTGGAACCCAGTCTGAGAATGCACATGACAGACCTAAGGCTCTTCTTTCAGCATTCTTTGTCTTAAGTGCAACAGCCAGACACGCAGCACCCTGAGCAGCCTGTGTCATGAAGAATGCCGGGTGAGTAACAACGTTCTTCTGCGTAATTCCAGCCATTGCCATGGCAACTGCCATCAGGTTGAAATGCAGGCCGGTCATGATGATGAACGGCATGAACATTGTCAGCAGAGTTGGAGCTAAAGGTCCAAGAGTTCTGAACATCATGGTCAGAACGTTGCCCATTAAGATTGACAATCTGGCACCAATCGGACCAACGATAGCCAGTCCTACCGGGAGCATGATCAGCATTTCAATTAACGGTACAAATACAAATCTGAATGCCTTTGGAACCCACTTGTTGAGGTACTTTTCAAGTACGCCCATAATGGCAACACACAGAATGATAGGTAAGATCGTGTTGGAATATGTTGCCGGATAGATTGGAAGTCCGAAAATGAATCCGGCATTTCCTGTTCCAGGAATTACTGTCGGAGGGCCGGCAGGATTAGGAATGGTTGTTCCCTGACCTGCAGCAACCAGAGCGACAAAGTCCGGTGCGATCATGATACATGCCATTAATACAGCCATGGCTGTCTTGACATTGAATCTTCTAGCAGCAGCGGTAGCTACCAATACCGGCAGATAGTAGAACGCAACATTGTAAACCCATGTTAATGTCAATACTGTCGGTGAACCGGCTGACAGGATCTTGGTGTTTACCAGAATCATGACGAAGGCCTGTAACATACCACAGGCACACAGTGCCGGTAAGATCGGGAATACGCAGGATACGATCGTCGGTAAGATGGAACCGAGGATGTCCTTTATCGTCTTCTTCTTGCCTAGATCGCCATCCAGATTTTCATCGATGGCAACTTCTCTGGCTACACCAGTGACTTTCAGGAATGCTTCATAAACATCCGGAACGTCGTTTCCGATGATGACCTGAACCTGGTCACCGATCATCTGTGCACCAATGACACCAAGCTTCTTGAGTTCTTCAAGATTAACAAGGCCGGTATCCTTGGTAGTAATGCGCAGTCGCGTCATACAGTGTGCGGCAGTTACGATATTATCCTTGCCGCCAACCATTTCAACGATCTGGTTGGCTAACTGCCCAAAATCTTTTTTTGCCATTAATAATCTCCTTTCTTTAAATTATTAAGATTCATACGCCATTGGCCTGGCGTTTATTACCTGATCAGTTAAATTATTGATTCTATAACAAAAAAGTTTCATTTATGGCCGACTTAAATCCATAACTTTTCAGTTATTTCCTTAAGGATAAGCCTCAAATGAAACCTTGAGTTACAAACCTTACTATATCTCTAAATAAAATATACAATAGTATTCCTTGTTCAGTCAATAATTGCGGAAATTTTGTAATTAATAAATGTATGTAAGAAAGTCAGAATTCATCAAAAAAAGATCCACTTTTCATTATGGATCCTTGTATTGTTTCAGTCTTTTCTTATGACTGTTTGAAGGCACAAAAAAACCGGCAACGAGCTATTTTCACAGGGGCAAGCCCAACTATCTTCGCCGCGGAAGTGCTTAACTTCTGTGTTCGGCATGGGAACAGGTGTTTCCAC
>ONPK01000078.1 GCA_900319675.1 uncultured Bacillota bacterium | reverse complement strand
TTCAGGCTGAATCACCGTTTCAGACAGGCTACCAAGGGACAGAGAGTACAGATCGGTGAACTGAACTCCCAGGTTGAAGATTCACTGCTAGGCGAAAGAGTCGTAAAGGCCTTTGGCGCTGAGGAATATGAACTGGAGAAGTTCGCTGCCGGAAATGCAAAGTTCAGAGACGTAAAGATCGAGCGTTACTATGCAATGGCCAATTACTCCATGAGCACCAGACTGTTTGACGGCCTGATGTACAGCGTTACCATCATAGCCGGCGGTCTGTTCCTGGTTAACGGCGCAATTAATGCCGGTGACCTGGTTGCCTACATACTGTATGTACAGACCCTGATTGCCACGATCAGAAGGATCGTTGAATTTGCCGAACAGTTCCAGTCCGGCATTACCGGAATTGAAAGATTCCTGGAGATACTTGATACACCGATAGACATCTATGACAAGGAAGGCGCAACTGATCTGGTCGTCACCGGCGGTGACATCAGATTTGAGAACGTGACCTTCGAATATCCGGATGATCACAATACCGTACTGACTAATCTCAATCTGGAAATCAAGCCCGGTGAAAATCTGGCCCTGGTAGGTGAAAGCGGCGGCGGCAAGACTACCCTTTCATCACTGATTCCAAGATTCTACGACATCAAGGAAGGCAGGATCCTGATCGACGGTCAGAACATCAAGGATGTTACCCTGAAGAGCTTGAGAGACAACATCGGCATCGTCCAGCAGGACGTATACCTTTTCTCCGGAACCGTCAGGGAAAACATTGCCTATGGCAAGCGTGACGCCACGGATGAGGAAATAGAACACGCAGCCGTACTGGCCGGCGCCGACAAGTTCATAAATGAACTGAAGGACGGCTATGATTCCTATGTAGGAGAAAGAGGAGTCAAACTGTCAGGCGGACAGAAACAGCGAATCGCCATTGCCAGGGTATTCCTGAAGAATCCAAAGATCCTGTTGCTTGATGAGGCAACCAGTGCCCTGGATAATGAAAGCGAACTGCTGATTGAAAGAAGTCTGGAAAAGCTGTCAGTCGGCAGAACGACCCTGACCATAGCTCACAGACTTACGACGATCCAGCACGCCGACCGCATAATCGTCTTAGGCAAGAATGGCATTGAAGAAGAAGGAAATCATGAATCTCTCCTTGCCAGCAAGGGTACCTATTACCGGTTATGGAACGGCATCGTTGAAGAATAAGAAGAATGCACTGCTCTGGAAACAGAGCAGTGTTTTTCATGTATGTTTTTGCATAACTCGGTTGATGATATTACAATGTAATTAACAGGGAAAGGGAACATCACAATGACAAAGACCGACAGGGAAATACTGGACAATCTGGACATGGACAAACTTGCAGAGGTGATCACTCTGGTAAGAGGCCTAAGGAAAATAGAATGGGTAAGCAGCAGGTCGACCGGCGAAAGGACAAAAGACGGCACGGAGATCTTTACCATGCCATATCCCATCTACCCTGAATGCGTGTTTGATGCCCTAAAAATATTGGGCTCTGATGTCAACTACCTGAAATATGCAGACAAGGTGCGCAGTAAGGATATCAGCAGGATGTCACTGACGGATCTGAGAAGGCTGTTTACCTATTATCTGCGCGGTGAAAGGTTCTGCGACGGGCTGATAGTTGAATTTGTAGAAGACGGGCTGATGCTTAAGGCACTGGAAAGAACGGAACAGATAGCTGAAGCGAACAAGCCCAGATAACATATTATCGATATCATAATAAAAGTCTCCCGTGATCTTCACAGGAGACTTTTTTCATTTGTTCAGCTGAATGTCATTTCTGTGTAAGTTTTTCCCACCTGTCCCAGCGGGAATCCTGCATCATTTCCTTCTTAACCTTTTCCTGTTCAGGAACATTCCATCCCGGCCACACATCAGGCAGATCAGGTGTGAAACTCCTGTCAGATTCAGAATAATTCATCTCAGTTCTGACAAATCTCAGAAGCGGTGAAGTATGACCGTACGACCTGACTCCTTTCAGTTCATCGTATCTCACTGAATGACGTAACGCCTCATCCAGAGATTTAAACGCTCCATCTCTGTCATTGCTCAGCCACTGATGATATGATCGCAGCATGTGCAGACAGGATATCTGCCAGTTATATCTGCCGTAATCATCATTCACACATACCAGAGAATACATGCTGATAGCATTCTGGAGCATCACGGATGCCGTCTGCGGTTTCATCGTACAGTCTGACCATACAATGGAAGCGATCAGTTCCGCGCTGCAGTTTACTGTTTCCAGCAGGGCTTCGCCACTGGCCCCAACAGCTTCCCTGCCGTCAAAGGCGTTGATTCTGAGAAACTGTTCAGACGCTGTCATATCCATGGCCTCTTCAGCCAGCTGAAGAGCCTTTTCATGTTCTCCCGTATTCTTATAAAGCTGTGACAGTTCGGTTACAGCCTTCTGTCTCAATTTGCCGTTTTGAAGACCCGGCAGTACCTTTTCGTACAGTTTCATGGCTTCCTGCCATTCCCTGCATTCTCTGTTCCTTTCAGCATCGTATCTGCTGTAGCCTTCTTCATCGATGAAGTGGTGTTCGCCATATCTGACATATCCTGCATTGTACAATACCGCTGCCAGTGCACATGTTAATTCTTCATTGCCCGGAAATTCAATAAGCGACTGTCTGGCTAAGGTGATACATTCATCCACATTTACATCTGTCCCGTTATTCTGCCGGTTCATGGCATTGATCCTTTCCGCCAGTTCAGCTGTTTTTCTGGCTCTGTCATTATCGTAGCCAAACAGTTCATCAATGGACACGCCAAAGTAATTGGCTATGGACGGGATAATTTCCATGTCCGGGTAACATATTCCCTTTTCCCATCTAGATACAGCCTGAGCAGTCACGCCAAGTTCTTCAGCCAGTGCTTCCTGCGTTCTGCCGTCACGGTTTCTTAATTCTCTGATTCTCTTTCCCAATTCCATCATATCTGTCTCCTTACCACCGGTGCACTTTCATTCTATCAGCAGTTCAGACGTCTTTGTATTATCAATTTATTGTTTTATTTTCAATCAATTGTTTAGTTAACGGCCATGATAAAAGGCAGAATCAGATCTGCCTTAGATGCAAATTAATCATCCATGTCTTCGAATGCGGCCAGACCCTTCTTGCCTTCGACCTTCTGGTCACCGTGCTTGACCTGAGTCATTGTCACAAATGACAGCAGGACAAATACGGCCGCATAGATGAACAGTACCTTGTATGAAATCAGCCTCATTAATGTGCCGGCCAGTATCGGAGTTACGATCTGAGCTGACATGCTGGCGGTATAATAGTAACCGGTAAACTTGCCGATGTCTGAGCCCTTACACATTTCAACTACCATTGGCAGTGAGTTGACGTTGATGGCTGCCCAGGCCAGACCTACCAAGGCGAAGCAGACGAACATTATTGCGTTAATGGACTTGAACGTACTGGTCAGAATGAATCCCATGAAGAACATTGAAGCCAGTAATATGATTCCGCCCATGATGGTTTTCTTTCTTCCGATCTTTGAGGCGATGTTGCCGATTGGAATGTAGGAAACGATGGCACCGGCTGTAGCTATCAACAGACAGGTGCTGGCCCCGCCTAAGCCCTGGCCCATTACTACTGATACGTACGTGGTAAACCAGGTCGTTACGGCATTATAGCCGATGAACCACAGGGCAATTGAAGCCAGCAGGAAGCCAAGTGATCTCTTTACGTCAGAAGGCAGTTTTTCATTTCCGCTGCCGTCATCTTCAGCCAGATTCCATTCCGGATGCTGCTCCTCAAGTCTCCTGTTTTCAGCAACCAGCTTCGGTTCCTTGATTATCAGGAACAACAGACCGACAGCCACGAACATGATGGCTGATACGACAATGAACAGAACCTGATAATTGACGTGTTCCAGACCGGCTGTCTTTGAGTTTGGATACAGAACGGCTGCCACACCCAGGTAGATGATGCCGCCTACGGCGCCCATCAGGTTGATGATGGCGTTGGCCTTTGAACGCAACGGTTTTGGTGTTACGTCAGGCATCAGGGCAACGGCTGGGGAACGGTAGGTTCCCATCGCAATCAGCAACAGTCCCAATGTAATGACGAATGAGATCAGCTTGAATGATGAAGCTTCCTTGAAATATGAATTATCAAGTATTGGCAGTATGTTCATTAATACGATCGCGCATCCCGTGCCAAACAGAATGAAAGGCATTCTCTTGCCGATCCTGGTATCTGCCTTATCACTCAGTGAACCGAAAAACGGCAGAAGGAACAGGGCCAGAATGTTATCGGCAGCCATGATGGCTCCTGAATAGGTTTCATTCAGATGAAAGGTATTCGTCAGAATGAGCGGAATGATGTTGTCATACATCTGCCAGAAGGCACAGATCGAAAGAAATGCCAGTCCGACAATGAATGTATTCTTATTATTCAGTTTCATATAACTTCCTCCGGTTATATCATTATTTCATTTATATTCTACAACATGAACTATGCATTTATGAATTCTAATTTATAAAAACATCCGGAGTCATTCCCCGGATGTTTCACTGTAAATGGTTTTTCAGTACTATATTCTGGCAACACCGCTCTTACGGGCGGCTTCAGCTACTGCCTTGGCAACTGTCTTGCCTACTCTTGGGTCAAATGCCTTTGGCAGTATGTAGTCCTCATTTAATTCCTCATCGCTCACCAGTGAAGCGATTGCCTCAGCGGCAGCCATCTTCATTTCCTCGTTGATGTCGCTGGCTCTGACATCAAAGGTGCCGCGGAATACGCCTGGGAACGCCAGAACGTTATTGACCTGGTTAGGATAATCGCTCCTGCCGGTGGCAACTACCTTTGCACCGGCTGTCTTGGCATCCTCATATGATATCTCAGGCATCGGATTTGCACAGGCAAATACGATCGGATCCCTGTTCATCGTCTTAACCATGTCACCGTTGATCGTATTAGGTGCTGATACGCCAATGAATACGTCTGCGCCTTTTATGACATCCTGCAAGGTGCCTGTTTCCCTGTTCCGGTTGGTCACCTGAGCCATTTCTTCCTTGATCCAGTTCAGTTTTTCCCTGCCTTCATAGATGGCACCGGTACGGTCCGTCATGATGATGTTCCTGTATCCGGCTGATAAAAGAAGCTTGACTATTGATATTGCCGCAGCCCCGGCGCCTGAGGTAACGATCCTGACGTCTTCCTTCTTCTTGCCAACGACTTTCAGGGCATTGGTCAAGGCTGCCAGAGTAATGATGGCAGTGCCGTGCTGGTCATCGTGGAAAATCGGTATGTCACACTTTTCCTTCAGCTTTTCATCAACATCCTTGGACTTTATGCATAACGGGAAGGCATCAACATTGCCAAATGACTTGAACAGTACGCACTTGCCTTCCATTACCGGCATGCCGGCTTCCGGTCCGATGTCGCCCAGACCCAATACGGCTGTACCGTCAGTTATGACCGCGCAGAGATTATGTCTTCTGGTCAATTCATAACTCCTGTTTACATCTTTCTGTATTTCCAGACATGGCTGAGCTACACCTGGTGTATAGGCCATGGTCAGATCTTCCTTACTGCTGACAGGTACTCTGGCAACAACTTCGATCTTGCCCTGCCACTGTTCATGCAGCTGTAGAGATTTTTTCATTACGTCCATGTTACTGCTCCTCGAATGGGAATACATATGGGAGATCAAGCTTGTCTCTCAACGCTACCAGTTCCTTCTGTACTGCTTCGCCTACCGGTACGCCCTTGTCTTTTCTTTCCTGCCATACCAGATATTCCTTTTCACCGGCCGTATAGATTCTTTCATAGCCAGGAGCCTTCTGTGAAGCTCTTAACTGACGGCAGATCTCACCGGCGATCTTCTTGAATGTTTCCAGACCCATGAAGGCTTCCGGATCAATTACGAAGAAGAAATGACCGAGATGATACATCTGGCTGTTTCCTTCAGGACTGACACCGCTTAATGACTTCATGAATTCACCGCCTGCCAGAGCACTTGACAGGATTTCAACTACCGTTGCGTAACCGTAGCCCTTGTAACCGGCTGTCTCATCACCAGGACCGCCGCCCAAAGGTGTCAGGGCAGCTGTTCCCTGTGTTAACATCTTCAGTATTTCAGCACTGTCCGTAATGGTCTTACCGTCATGAGTTACGACCATGCCGGCTGGGGTATCCTTGCCCGAACGGGCATAGAATTCGATCTTGCCACGCTGTACCGTAGAGGTAGCGCAGTCCAGGCAGAAGTTGAAATCTTCATCAGTCGGCATTGAGAAAGTCAGCGGGTTTGTACCCAGCATGTTTTCAACACCGAATGTCGGAGCGATTGACGGTCTGGCGTTGGTGCCGGTAATGCCGATCAGCCCTTCATTGGCAGCCATGTCGGTCCAGTAACCGGCAATGCCATAGTGGGTAGAGTTTCTGATCGCTCCGCCTGCCATGCCGCACTTCTTGGCCTTTTCAATCAGCTTCTTCATCATGGCATGAGAAGCTACCATGCCCATGCCGTCATGAGCATCCATTACTACTGTAGTAGGTGTTTCCTTTACTATTTCCAGTTCCGTCTTTGGTAATAATGTACCCTTTACTATTCTGTCAATGTAAATTGGTTTGAATCTGTTGGAGCCATGTGATTCAATTCCCCTTCTGTCTGATTCCAGAAGTACGTCTGCACACAGTTTGGCATCCTCTTCAGGTACACCATATGCTTTAAATACATCAATCATGAAATTGCCCATAAGTTCCCATGGGACATAGGGTCTGGTTTCCATAGAATTCCTCCTTATTATCGTTATTATTACTTTGATTATCTAAGTTAATTATATACTTTGAAGCCGTTATTTAGTTATAAATAGCTGTCAATTGTTAAAATATTCACTTATTTAGCATTCGCCCCCACAAGAAAAAGTGCTGAACACTCAGCACTTTTCATGTGATTCTTTTTCTTATGCTTAACAGAATTCTCTTAAGATCGTTTCAACGCATTTTCTGTGATCGACCTTAAGAACGCAGCCAAGCTTCGGCCAATCCTCGCCATGAAGTCTCTTATCGATCAGTATCTGACCGGCAGTATACCTGCCCTCAGTTTCAACATGGGCCGGCCAGTATTCCACTTCACCAAGTTCCGGTGCCACCGTCATTACCAGTGCCAGAGGATCATGTACCGGGCAGCAGTCCACCATTCCTGAGTCTTCATGATTAAATCTGAAGTATCCCTTCAGTGCCTCGATCAGATAGTCAACGGCAGCTTCACATTCCCTGCGGCAGTTCTTCTTAAGCCATCTAAGATCATCAGTTGTCAGATGAGTTGTCTGGGTAACATCAAGGCCTACCTGTATGACGTCAAAGCCGGCAGAAAGAACCTTGCTGGCAGCTAATGGATCACCGCCAATATTGGCCTCAACGAAAGGTCCCACGTTGCCTTCATGATAAATCGTACCGCCCATAAAAATGAGTTTCTTTACGAGTTTAGGCAGTTCAGGTTCCCTTTCCAGAGCCAGAGCCACATTGGTCATTCTGCCCAGGGTTATCAGTGTATATTCTCCCGGATTTTCTCTTACCATCTTCAGTAACAGTTCCACACTGGATAATGGAGATAGTTTTCTCTTACTATCAGGCAATTCCACGTCCCCGATACCATTACTGCCATGCACATGAGTGGCAAATGTTGCCTCGCCGACTAACGGCTTGTTTTCACCAATGGCTATCGGAACGTCGGGATAGTTAATGAGATCAAGGATCTTCATGGTGTTAATCGCAGCCTGATGAGCGCTGCAGTTGCCAAATACCGAGCAGACGGCAGAAATCTCAATATCCTTTCTGAGTCCGGCAAACAATAATGCCAGGGAATCATCTATTCCCGTATCACAGTCTATTATCAATCTGTTCATGTCATGTCCTCGCATTTACATTTTCAGTATACAATATTCAGCCATGATAACCAATTTGCATTAAGAAAACGTGATAGAATTGTACATTTACATTGATTATTTTGTACATTTTATCTATTGTATTTGTACAGGAGGAAGAACATGACTCAGATAACAATATCAGATTTCAGACAGAATCTTAAGAAATATGCAGAAATCGTCAAGCACGAGGACATCATCGTTGTCAGTAACGGTAAACCGGTAATGAGAATCTCTGACCCGGCAAGAAACAGAGTTGATGAAATAAAGAAACTCAGAGGCATCGCAAAAACGAGTCAGTCTTCTGAGGAAATAATGGAGAATAAGATCAGAGAATTATTAGATACACTAAGTGTATTCTTTTGACTTCCTGCTTGACAGGGAGCCGTTCGCTGATGATGCCGAACAGCTGCTGTTAATGATTGCGCTGAACGACATTAAAGGATTCATAACAGTAAAATCCTTAATGGACATCCATTATGTCTTAAAGCACGTCATTCATGATGAGGAAAAAGTAAGATCAGCATTATCCATATTACTAGATACCTTCTGGCTGGTTAATTCCAATGCTGAAGACGCCATCAATGCGCTTACTTCCAAAGTCAGAGATTATGAAGATGCTCTCATGATTGAAACTGCAATCTCATGTCATTCAGACTGCATTATCACCAGAAACACAAAGGATTACTGCAACTCAGCAGTTAAGACTTATGAACCTCGGGAATTCCTGAGATTGTATCAGAAATAGGTAAATTCATATATTCAAAAAACACCCACCAGCCAAGCTGGTGGTGTTTTTTTGGTAAAGCCCTTGTTTACGGACAGTAAAGGCAGTAACGATTCATGTTACTGCCTCTTATGTTATCCAATTCTGAATTTATCCAGGAATACCGGATCGCTCTCATCTTCAAGGACCGTCCTTGTAAGAACACCGTCCTCATAAACGAACTGCTGACCGCTGGCATGTTCATAACAGTTCAGTACATTGTCCGTACAGCTGCACAGGAATGAAAATGAACCGGCCGTATAGTACTTCCTGCCTTCAAATGTACCCTCATAAGCATGATGGGTATGACCGTTCAGAATGGCAAGTATGTTACTGCTGCGGATGATTTCTCTGAAATCATCACCATAGATGGCTATCGGCATGTCAAACTGGTCTTCGATCAGATGATGGTGAGTGATCACTATCGTAGGTGTTTCCCTGTCCTTAAGGCTCTTTCTTAACATCTGACAGCTTTCATGCGTTATGATGCCATCATTATGCTTTTCATCAGAACTGTCCAGACATATCACCCTGAATCCGTTGAAATAATACTCCTGATAAACAGGATCAAGCTGATTTAAGTCCAGGAATCCATGAATGAAGGCCTGCTTGTCTTCATGATTGCCGCTTACCCCAATCACCGGACAGCCAAAGTAGTCCTGCAGCCAGTCATGGATGTATCTGTACTCTTCTTCCGTACCGAATTCACAGATGTCTCCAGTAACACAGACAAAGTCATAATCCTTTTCAACTTCATCAAATATTCTTCTGATCTGCTCAAGCGGTGATGACATCTTCTTCATCATTTCGCAGAAGTTCCTGTCTCCCCGTTCGTACGTGAATGAGAAGTGCAGGTCAGATATGTGCAGGAACTTAGTCTTCATGCATCTGCCTCCTGAGCCTTCAGAGCCTGTCTGATCTTTCTTTCCTTCTTTGCCTTTACATAGATTGAACTGACTATGCTGGCAAGAATGGTCATGACATAAGGTATGGCACCGGTGATCTGTCCCTTCAGACTTGTCTGCTGCAGGAAACTGCCCACAGACTGACAGATGCCGAAGAACAGACTTGCCGCTGCTACACCAAGAGGATGAGCAGCGCCGAGGTTATTGGCAGTCATCGCAATGTAGCCCTTGCCGCTGGAAATGTTCTGGATGAACAGCGTTACGGACCCCATTGACAGTAATACGCCGGCCAGACCGCACAGAATACCGCTGCAGGTCATGGTTATGAACTGATATCTCTCAACAGGAGTACCAAGGCTTCTGGCTGCTTCCTTGTTTATGCCGATGGCTCTGAGACGGTAGCCGATGACTGTCTTGTACAGGAATACATATACGGCGATGGCCAGTATCCAGCTCAGATAATCAACATAGGTCAGGCCGTAGAAACAGCTGGCCAGATCCGGCAGGGACTTGGCAAAGAACGGAGTTACCTTGGTCAGACCTACCAGAGAAGGATCCTGGAACAGGCCTTTTCTTCCGAAGAATACGTACATCAGATAAATGGTAAGTCCGTTTGCCATTGTGTTGATAGCCATGCCGACGATTACAGGCGAAGCCTTCAGTTTTATGATGAAGAAAGCCAGAATGCCGCTGATAACCATTGACGTCACAATGCCGGCAAGAATTGATATCATTACGTTACCGTGAGTAAAGTAGTTTACGACGATTGAGAAGAAGGCACTTAGCAGCATGCATCCTTCCATCGCTACGTTGAATACACCCGTCTTTGAACACAGAGCAGCCGCCAGAGAACACAGCAGGATCGGCGAGCAGGCACGGAAAGTAGAAGATATGATTGCGCTAATGTATGTCCAGCTTACGATCATTGTTCAGCACTCTCCTTTCTCCTGCTTAATTTCGCCCAGTCAATTGCGATCTTGGCAGTTATCAGCATGGATATTACACCCTGAATGACCTGGGTAATTTCACTAGGAATGTTCATTGTCAGCTCAATTGAAGCTCCACCGATCGTAATACCGGCCAGGAATATTGAACTGAAGAGCGTTCCGATGATGTTGTAGTTGCTCATTAACGATGCCGTTATGCCGCTCCAGGAATAACCAGGAGAGGTTATCATTTCATCGACGTAACGGAACTTGGTACCTAATACTTCACACGCACCGCCTAATCCGGCAACAGCTCCTGAGATCATCAGTACCTTATACATGGTCTTACGTGACTCGATGCCGCCGTATTCAGCAAAGTGAGCATTAAGTCCGCCCATTCTGGCCTTATAGCCAAAGCTTGTCTTTCTGACCATGAAGTCGACCAGTATGACAACGACAAGTGCGATGATGAATCCCCAGTGAGTCGTGTACTTAGGGAACAGTCGCGGCAATATTGAACCTTCGATCTTCTGAGTCTGTATTGCCAGCTTGTCAAGGGCATACGGATCCAGGAAGACATAGTTAGTAAGATATGAAGCAAAGTAATTTGCGACGTAGTTGAACATCAGCGTGATGATCAGCAGATAGGCATTGAACCGGGCACTTACGAATGCGCTGCATAATGAGTACAGTGCACCGGCAGCCATTGAGCAGATGATGGTCATGATGACTACCAGCCAGTCAGGTCCCGGTAATATTGGAGCAACGATGGCAGCCGTTATGGCTCCCATGATCATCTGACCCTGAGCACCCATTGAAGAGTATCCGCTTCCCCAGGCCAGTGCTGCACTGACACCGCAGAAGATGATCGGTGTGGCTCTGGTCAGTGTTGAGGCGATGGAGAACTTCGTGAGATATCCACCCTTCAACAGACCCCAGATGCCGGTAATCGGATTCTTACCTGTGCTCATGATGATGATTCCGCCGATCAAAAGACCGATCAGGATGGCCATTAATGGATAAGCCAGAGAACCAAGCAATCTCTTTACCTTATTCATTGATCTCACCTCCCAGCATCATGATGCCCAGCTTGCGGTCATCAACCTCACCATGTCTGAATTCATGGTTCAGATGACCATCATACATTACGTAAATGCGGTCGCTTAACTTTAGTATTTCGCTTAATTCTGAAGATATCAGCAGTACACCGCCCTTGTTTTCCTTCTTGTTGACAAGCCTTTCGTGTACGAATTCCATGGCACCGATGTCAATTCCTCTCGTCGGTTCGCAGGCTATGGTCAGAGGTACGTCTCTTTCGATCTCT
>ONPK01000075.1 GCA_900319675.1 uncultured Bacillota bacterium | reverse complement strand
ATCAAGATGATAACTATTTTGAAGTTCATCCAATTACTAAGAAAAAGATATTAGGTTTTAAAATACCAGATTATGATAAAGCATGTAAGTTAGTAATTGAAGCAAGTAAAGTAGTTAAAGAAGTTAAATATATTGGCTGGGATGTAGCAATAAGTTCAAATGGTCCAGTTATAATTGAAGGAAATTCTTATCCAGGAGTTTTCCAAATGAAACCATCATTTAGTGAAAATCATATGGGTTTAATACCAAAATATGAAAAATATATGGATATTGATTTAAAAAAATAAAAAATATACTTGAACATTCTAAAAAAATGTATTATAATCTTTTTGTTCAAGTGATTTGTCCCCGTAGCTCAGTTGGATAGAGCATACGCCTTCTAAGCGTACGGTCAGGCGTTCGAGTCGCCTCGAGGACGCCATTTGTAAAAACAGGCTGCAGAAATGCAGTCTTTTTTTTGCAAACAAAAAGGCACCCTGACGGTGCCTTGGATTAATTATTTGAATGTTACGGTAATTTCTTCCGTTGTCAGTCCCTTGATCATCGATTCGATCATGGCCTTGCCGTTGGTCTCGGTCTTTTCGTATAGTCCCTTGTCAATGGCCTTCTGTTCCATGAGAGCAGACTGCTCAGCATAGAAGCTGTTGTAGTCGGTTATCTCAACCGGATTGAAGATGCTGTATTGCTCATCCATGATCTGTAATGAATCATAATCAATGGTATGAGAAAGGATCTTGGGCTCAGGCAGCGTTACGGTAACGTTAGTGCCGTTAACTTCAGCCTTAACCTTGGAAAGGTCGTAACCGGCCTTGATCACACCGTCATATGTAATGATGTACTTGCTGGTAGTGAAGGGGATCTTGATGCCCTGCCACTGCTTTGAACTTTCAAACTTGCCCATGTTTGTATAGGCATATTCAATGGTAGCCAGTTCCTGAATGTCAGAGAACGAGGCTTCGATGGAAGCGCTGTCCAGGGTGTATTCGTTTCTCTTCTCGGCAAAGTAATTACCGCCGATGAAGCACCCCAAGGCAAGGACGATGGCGCATAATACTAAGATAATCTTGTTTTTCATTTTCATCACCCAGATAAAATATAATACATAGAAAAGGAAATTGCAATCACAATTAGCACTTAAAGGTTGACAGTGCTAAAACGCTAAACTATAATAGTACTACTGAGAGGGGAAAAAGCATGCCTGATAACTATTATGATGAACTTTTAGCCGGTATCAGGAAGAACATGGAACAGGGTCATTATGACTCGGCAAATGCCATGATCGAAGAGGAACTGTCCATGCCGTATGTTCCCTCAAAGGTACTGACTGAACTCAATGAACTGAAAAAGGAACTCAAACCCTATCTTTCGAAGGAAAAGGAAATGAAGATAATGAGCCCTGAGGAAGTCAGTAAGGCTCTTGAAAAGGGCGGGGAGGCTGTGTTCAGAGCCTTGAGGACTCTGGACAATTCCAACATCAGAAACTATCTGGATGTCATTCAGGAATACCTGCTGGATGATATGGCCGACAGGCTGGTGGTTTCCATGCTGATAGAGGCCTGTCAGAAGCAACAGGTAAGTACGCCGCTGAGTTATTACCATCAGGGTCAGAAGCAGATAGTCATTCCTTCACAGCTGAAGGGCATGTTTGCCGATGAAGCCGTTAATGAAGCATACGGTATGATGGTAAGAATTCTCGAATCTCAGAACCCCAGTTTTCTGAAACAGTGTGAGCAGGTTCTGGTTCAGTACGTAAGTCTGAACTACCCGCAGAAGATCACCGTAAGCGGTGAGGATCTGGCTTACAGCGTGATCAGATATGTCTATCTGGCCTATGATGATGAAGAGGGGTTTGATGAGTTTGCCAGGGCACAGCAGATAAGCCTGGAAAACCTGGTGGATATTATTATCTAAGTTGCAATTGAGAAGAAATTATATGTATAATAATCAGGATTGATAAGGAGAAATTATATGAAAGCATTATATGAACTTAAGGAAAACTGCAAGGCAGAATTAAGAGTTACCGTTGATGGTGACGAGTGGAAAAAGGCCAATGAGAAGGCCTTCAAGAAGGTAGCCAACAATGTCCAGCTGAAAGGCTTCAGAAAGGGCAAGGCACCGTTGGATCTGGTCAGAAAGAGCGTAAGCCAGAGAGAAATCTGGATGGAAGCCATTGACCAGGCAGCTCAGGAAGCTCTTAACTACGGACTGGAACAGTATCCGGACATCCGTCTGATCGACCGTCCAGGTCTTGATGTTGAAGGCATCAGCGAAGAAGAAGCCAAGCTGGTATTCTTACTGACAGTTTATCCGCAGGTAACCTTAGGTGATTATAAGGCTGTTGAATACAAGGAAGACAAGGTTTCAGTTCTGAAGAAGGACGTAGACAAGGAAATCGAAAACTTACGCGCAGCCAATTCAGAAGAAGTATTAAAGGAAGAAGGTACAGTTGAAAACGGCAACATCGCCGTAATCGACTTTGAAGGATTCCTTGACGGTGTACCGTTCGACGGCGGCAAGGGCACGGAGTATCCTCTGGAAATCGGTTCAGGAAGCTTCATTCCTGGCTTTGAGGAACAGATCATCGGCATGGAGACCGAAGAGGAAAAGGACATCAACGTAACGTTCCCGGAAAACTACGGTGTCAAGGAACTCGCAGGCAAGCCAGTCGTATTCCATGTAAAGGTTGATGGAATCAAGGAAAAGAAGCTGCCTGAATTAACAGATGAATTTGTCGTAGAGACAAAGATCAATGAAGAAGTAAAGACAGTAGCCGAACTCGAGAAGTTCTTAAAGGAACAGTTAAGATCACAGCGCAAGGCTGAAGCTGAAGAAAAGGCTACAAACAACTTATTAGACGGTTTAAGTGAAACCTGCCAGGTCGATATCCCTGAGGTCATGATCAATGATGAAGTACAGCAGACATTTGATCAGTATGTAAACCGTATCCAGCAGCAGGGTCTGAACATGGATATGTACTACAGAATCATGGGACTTGACGAACCAAAGTTCAAGGAACAGTTAAGACCAGAGGCAGAAAAGAAAGTCAGAATCAGACTGATTCTGGAAGCCATCGCAGATGACATGGGCATCAAGCCAACTGAACAGGATGTTGCCGATGAATATGAAGCAATGGCTAAGGAATATGGCATGGAAGTAGACAGGATTAAGGAATTAGTTCCAGCTAGCTATCTTTCAGATGACCTGAAGATGCGTCAGGCATTAGACTCATTAAAGGCCAAGAAGTAAGATAGAATCCATTAACCTGATCTGCATGTCCTGCCGGAAAGGAGTAGTTTATGAGCATATATTCTGATATTTATAAGAATGTTGATTATCCTGTAATATGTACTCGCGGCGTAATTATCTTCCCTAATCAGGACGTGGTAATCGATGTTGGCAGAACTTTAAGCGTAAACGCCTTAAACAAAGCCAGAAATGACTATGATTCACTGGTATGGGTAGTTACCCAGAAGGACATCATGGTAGAAGATCCAAGTACGGAAGACATGTACAGTTTCGGTACTCTGTGTTCAATCAAGCACGTACGTGATGACAAGCAGGTACTGAAGGTTAAGTTCCACGGTCTGGCCAGAGCCCAGGCCAATGTGCTGACCAAGAACCCTGACATGTTCATGGCCAACATTTCAGTAGTTGACGACATAACCGGTGATGACAAGGAAGAACTGGTTTTAATAAAGAGAGTAGTAGAAGAGTTTGAACAGGTGTCAAGCAACTTTGGTAATGTTCCAAAGGAAATGATCACCCAGCTGCAGAACGGCGTCAGCGCAACATACCTGGCCGATCAGTTCGGTCAGTATCTGCCGATGTCGCTTTCAGCACGCCAGGAGATCCTGGAAGCCGTAAGCCTGAATGAACGTCTGTTACTGATACTCAAGCAGTTCCAGGTATCCCGTGACATCAAGGAAGTCGAAAACGAGATCAATGAAAGAGTTAAGGACAGTGTTGAGGAATCACAGAAGGAATACTATCTGCGTGAACGTCTGAAAGCCATCAAGGAAGAGCTTGGTGACGTGAGCGGTTCAGGTGACGATGTTGATGATCTGAGAGAAAGATTTGAGACACTGCCGTATCCGGAAAGCATCAAGAAGAAGGCTCTTGATGAGATATCCAGAATGGAAATGATGCCTGCCGTTTCAGCAGAATCAGCAGTCATCCGCAACTATCTTGACTGGCTGGAGAAAGTCCCGTGGTGGCAGCAGTCAGAAGACAAGGAAGACATCAATGACATTTCCAAGGTCCTTGAAGAAGACCATTACGGTCTGGAAAAGGTCAAGGAAAGAATTCTGGAATACATCGCAGTCAAGAAACTGACCAATTCACTGAATGCTCCGATTCTGTGTCTGGTCGGTCCTCCTGGAGTTGGCAAGACCTCTTTGGCCAAGTCAATTGCCAGAGCACTGGATAGACAGTTCGTCAAAATCTCTCTTGGCGGCGTCAGAGATGAAGCTGAGATCAGAGGTCACAGACGTACATACTTAGGCTCAATGCCGGGCAGAATCATTCAGGGCATGAAGCGTGCCGGAACAATCAATCCGGTATTCCTGATCGACGAGCTCGATAAGATGGGTGCTGACTACAAGGGCGATCCAAGCAGCGCAATGCTGGAAGTACTTGATCCTGAACAGAACAGCATGTTCTCAGATAACTATCTTGAGGAACCGTACGACCTGTCAAAGGTACTGTTTGTCGCAACAGCCAATGACCTGTATTCAATTCCGGATGCCTTGAGAGACAGACTGGAAATCATTGAAATGTCTTCATATACCGAAGAGGAAAAGCTGCACATCGCTACTGATCATCTGATCAGAAAGGAACTGGAAGCCAACGGCTTAAAGGCCAGCATGTTCAAGCTTGACCGTGAGGAGATTCTTTACATCATCCGTCATTACACCAGGGAAGCCGGTGTAAGACAGCTGGAAAGAATGATCGGCAAGTTATGCCGTAAGACGGCACTGGCCATCACCAAGGGTGAGAAGAAGAATGTCAAGGTTTCTAAGAAACTGATCCAGCAGTGGCTCGGCAAGGAAATCTATGAATACGGTCAGAAGGAAGATGAAGACCAGGTAGGCGTAGCCACCGGTCTGGCTTATACCCAGTTTGGCGGCGACATCCTGCCGATAGAAGTAACATATTTTGACGGCAAGGGCGGTCTGATCATTACCGGACAGCTCGGTGACGTCATGAAGGAAAGTGCCACGATCGCCGTAGGCTATGTCAAGAGCAATGCCAGAAAGTACGGAATCGATCCGAAGTTCTTCGAAGAGAACGACATTCACATTCACGTACCTGAGGGTGCCGTACCAAAGGACGGCCCAAGTGCAGGCATTACCCTGACAACGGCAGTAATCAGCGCGATTACCGGCAGAAAGGTATCCAGCAAGCTGGCAATGACCGGCGAGGTTACCTTAAGAGGCAACGTATTGCCGATCGGTGGTTTGAGGGAAAAGACCATGGCTGCCTTCCGCAGTGACATCCATACGATCATTCTGCCTAAGAACAATCTGAAGGATCTGGATGACGTACCGCAGTCAGTAAGAGAAACCATGAAGTTCATACCTGTAAAGAGCATGGACGAGGTTCTCAAGATTGCACTTATCACGCACTAAAAGCCAAGCAGGTTGAAAGACCTGCTTTCTTTTCGGGCATGATGATGAATGTAAACATGTATTTCTGTTAATATATTGAAAAAGTGAGGTAGCATCATGAGCACCAGAAGAGAGAGAATAATAGAAACAATGAAGAATGCAGGACTTGATGGTCTGTTATTTGCCAGCGGTCCGAACCTGCAGTATGTCAGTGAATGTACGAAGTATTTCTGGCAGCGTAACTGCATGAATAACATCGGAGGAGTCAAGGGATCCCACATTCTGCCGGAAGCAGTGCTGTTTCTGTCAATTGACAATGACTGCACCATCGTTGCCATCCCGAGGATCAAGGATGATTTCCCCGGCTGCAAGGTCATAACATCGTATTTTGACCAGATGGAAGATACTCTTTCTTTCGTGGTAAAGGGCAAGAGAATCGGCGTGGGCGGCGATTGCCAGGCATGGCTGACTTCAACTCTGAATAATCTTGATCCGGAGATAGAGGTTGTCGAAGCCGAACTGCTCTTAAAGGACCTGCGTAAGGTCAAGGACGAGCAGGAGATCGTTCAGTTAAGAAAACTGGCTGAGTTTACCGATGAAGCCATCATGTATGTGGCCAATCATTTCGTTGAAGGCATGACCATGGCCGAAGCCGAGGACATGCTGATGAGATACGGCATGGAGAAGGGCATGGATGACTTCTCATTCCCGCCGACCATCGGCTTCAAGACCAGGGGTACATTTACCCCGGAACAGAACTATGATTTCCCAAGAACCAGTAAGCTGTTGCCTAATACGGGAATTGCCTTTGACATCGGTTTCGTGAAGGATGGCTACTGTTCCGACTGGGGCAGAACTCTCTACTGGGGCAAGGCTCCTGAGTTCATCAGACAGGGATACAAGGTACTGCAGGATGCCCAGGTCAACATGATCAACAG
>ONPK01000073.1 GCA_900319675.1 uncultured Bacillota bacterium | reverse complement strand
GGCAGGCCAACTGCCTGCAGTTTGACCCTGTAGATGTCATCGGCCGAAATGCCGAACTGACCCTGCAGTCAAGAGTCAGAGGCTTCCGGAAGAAACATCTTAATGAGCTTCTTTATAAGGACAGAAAACTGTTTGACTATCCTGACAAGGAGATATCGATCATACCAATGGAAGACTGGCCCTATTTTCAGAGATATCGCGACATCAGCCGTAATAACAAACACAGATTTGAAAACCTTGAGGAACTTGAACAGCAGGCCATTGACTACATCAGAAAGCACGGACCGGTATCCTCATCATCATTGCCTCTTAAAGGAAACATCAAATGGTACTCCTCCATTCACTGGAGCGGCAGTTGGGATGGCAAGGACACCAAGGCCGCCAGAAGCGTACTGGAACAGCTTTATACGACCGGTGATCTGATCATTCACCATAAGGAAGGTTCCCGTAAGTACTATGACTTAAGTGAACGCCACGTACCAAAGGAACTTCTGAACAGTCCGGATCCATTGCCTGATGAATACGATCACATCAGATGGAGAGTCAGAAGAAGAATAGGTGCCATAGGCATGTTATGGAATAAGAACTCCTCAGCTCTTCTGGGCATAAGAGGTCTGAACAATGAGATAAGAAATAAAGTCTTCTCTGACCTTTTAAGTTCGAAAGAGATAACTGAGATAACCGTTGAGGGCATTAAGGAGCCGTTCTACATCCTGACTGAAGACATCGAATACCTCAACAAAGTTGAAGATCCGTCATATAAAAGCACCAGGTGTGAATTCCTGGCACCACTGGATCCGATGTTATGGGACAGAGACCTGATCATGAAGATATTCAGCTTCACCTATACCTGGGAAATATATGTGCCTAAGGAAAAGAGAAAATACGGATACTATGTCTTACCGGTAGTGTATGGTGACAGACTGGTGGGCAGGATCGAGCCTAAGAAGAACGGCAGTGAAATGGTCATTGGAAACATCTGGCTGGAGCCGGACATCAAGAGGACCAGGAGAATTAAAAATGCCATTGAAAAGCGCATGAAGAACTTTGCCCGATTCAATGACTGTAAGTATGAACAAAAATAAATATCCACCTAGCTGGTGGTATTTCATTTTCGGGCAAAGCCCTTGTATACAGGCAGCGCACAAGTGCGCATTGTGAACGCCTGCCAGCCTGCATCATAATTACTAGTTGTTTCATTCAATTACATAAGTAAAGAAATGTTCTTTTCCTTCAGTGATAAACAAACTAAGGATCAGACATGGTTATAAGGTTGTATATGCCTATGGGAATTAAGGCAATTCATTAAATCATTAATATCCCCAAAAATGTTATAATAAAAAAAACATATGCAATTGTTTGAACCGAAAGGCTCCAAAGAAACCAGAATAACTGGAGGAGGTACATAATATGTCTGAAAGACGGTTCACAAAATCAGAAGTAACAACAGCAAGAGCATGCCTTACGATCCTGGCACATAAGAGTGTGAGTTATTGGTTGAATGCCATTTTGAGCGACGCTTTCATGCCACAAGGAAAAGTTTGGTACAACTATGAATTACAATGTTGGGTTGACACTCCAAGTCCGGATGCACAACCGATTTCCGCAGACCAGATTCTCAAGTTCTACAACACATTCGTTGTGAATTGCGACGATGCCATTGACGAGTTGATTGAAGACGATCGGGTCGTAGCAGCAATTCTCTATGACAAGAAAAATGTCATCCCGGAAGAGGAATCATTGGGAGAAGTTGAATTCAAGTTCGGAGGTTGGGACGATGGCCCCGAAGATATTGTTGAAGAAGCAATGGAAGAGGCCGGAATTGAAGGCACTATGCGAGCAAAGTCTTCATTTCGAAAGTCTTACATGGGACTTAAGGACGGATTCATCTTTTGGTTTAACAACGGACACAAAGATAATATTTTTGAAGTTTACAAACCGTAATCAGCAAAGTGCAGCAAGACCCCATTCCCCATAATCAGGTAGTAGGGTCTTGCATATTTAATAGCTTTATATGGGTATTTAAACTATATACTTGTTATGTAACATTATGAAGCTTCAATTCGCACAAAACGTGGATTTTACGCGAATTAAGTGCCATAATCGCGTATTTTCAGGCTGAAAATCTTTGCATTTCCCGTTAAAAGGGTCTCTCGGATCAAACAAAGCCAACTGGTCAGCCTCTTTGTCAGCTTTCAGCTGATTGGCAATGTATGTCAGCTTTCAGCTGATTGGCAATGTACTCCTTGATGGCTTTCGTATTCTTTCCTACTGTATCTACATAATACCCTCGACACCAGAATTCTCTGTTTCGATATGCGAACTTCATGTTCCCATATTTCTGGAATATCAAAAGACTGCTCTTTCCTTTTAGATATCCCATGAACCCACTTACACTGATCTTTGGCGGTATCGCTACTAATATGTGTACATGATCCGGGCATATTTCCCCCTCGATTATTTCTACCCCTTTCCATTTGCACAACTCTCTCAATATCTCCCGTATCTCTGCTCTCTTTTCTTCAAAGAACACCTTTCTTCTGTATTTCGGGGCAAACACGATGTGATACTTACAATTCCATTTGGTATGTGCTAAACTTTGGGTGACATTATCTTGATTCAATTTAGTGTTATCCTCCTTTGTCTTCTCTTTGCAAGCTGGCAGGCTTATTCAAAGTTTAGCACATCAGGAGGATCTTTTTTCACCGCTTAAGCTCTCCGGGACCCCGTCACTATGACGGGGTTTTCGGATACAAAAAACGGATCCTCACTGATCCGTTCTCTTAAAGTCAGTTCTTCCTTCTTATTATTATCTTCCATGAGACCTAGAAATCCAGATACGATGTATATTTCTTTTCAGGATCCCTTACCAGCAGACCCCAGTCCTTCCAGTTTCTGGAATCAGCATCCTCAAAGAGGAATACATGTACGAAAGCCCCACGGGGAATGAACCTGAACGGATCATTTCCCGGATAGCCCCAGTCATCAATGTAGTAGTTGTATCTGCCTCTGCCTGAATAATCGATGCCGTCAGTGCAAAGATACAGGCCAACCAGCCTGCCGTTTTCAAATACGGCTTTTTCAGGAACCAGATCAAAGAAGTTACGGTAGTGACCTACGGCATCTTCCCCGCTGTCGGAATCAGCCAGAAACTGGTGACTTCCCGAACACCTTACTATCCACTTATCCTTTTCCGCATTGAACTGTTCCAGTTCTTCTTCAGTATATTCAGCCTCTGCCAGATAAACCGTCTTATCCGCAGTCAGTGATGCCTCAACACTGTTTTCCTTTTCCTTAACGATCATTGCGTGTTTCATATCATATCCTCATTCACAGTTTACGGTTATTTCACAGTCCGACAACGGGAAGCTGCAGCAGGCATGAATGTACCCTGCAACCTTATCATACTGACGTCTTCTTTCCGTCATTTCCGGTATGTATACTTCACCACTTACCAGTCTGGTTCTGCACCAGCCGCACTCACCGCTTCGGCACTTTGAAGGAGCCTTGATGCCGGCACGCTCAACGGCAACCAGAATTGATTCATCACTTCTGGCTGGTATTACATGAGTCTGTCCGTCATTGGTCTTAACCGTCAGTTCATATACTTTGCCGGTTTCAAACCTTCCTTCATCCCTCTTGCCCAGTCTGTATTCACCATAGGCATCGAATCTTACTCTTCTGATTGGTAAGCCCAGCTTGTCTGTTTCTCCTCTGATGTAGTCATACATGCCCTGAGAACCGCAGACAAATACGGAACCGCCTTCACAGAATTCCCCAATCAGATCATCACTGATAAAGCCATGGCGGTATCCTTCTCTTTCCTCATCGGAAAGAACATGGATAACTTTTATCTTACTGCACTTCCTCTCCAGTTCATCCAGTTCTTCCTTGAATAAAATCTCTTCTTCAGTTCTGGAACCGTAGAGAAGTATTAGCTCAAAGTCTTCAATGCCGCTAACTATTGCCCTGGCCATTGAAATAAACGGGGCAATACCGCTTCCTCCGGCAATGCCGACTACCTTATTGGAATCTCTTAATGGTTCATGATAGAAGAAACCTGACGGTTCAGAAACATCTACCCTGGTACCAACCTTGAAGTTGTTATTTATGTATTCAGACGCAAAGCCGTTTTTCATGTTCTTTACCATTATCTGGTATTCGCCGGTTGAAGGTGCCGAACATAATGAATAAGGTCTGGTCAGTCTGGAACCGTCGATTGAAAGATCAAGACTGATGTACTGACCGGCCTGGAAATATGCCAGCTTATCAGTTCCCTGTTCCCTATCCGGAACCAGAGTATATAGTCTGGCATTGAATAATTCCTTAACATCCGATACGACGACATGCTGGACCTTCGGATGCAGGTCTCTTGCAAGAACGTTGGCATTGTATTCATATCTCGGCATTTCTGCAGATGCGCTTTCAATTACTGCCCTTCTTCTGGGAATGATCGTTGCGAATCTTTCAGCCGGAATGCTGTTTAAGTAATCCTTACTCATCTTCTGCCACCTCCTCTTACATAGCCCATTATCTGCATGGCGGTCTTGTTACCGCCGGAATATGTTGGATAGTACCCTGACAGTGATGACCCATGTCCGCCGACGAAGAACAGTCCCGGTATGGTCTGTTCCATGCCGCTGGTTATCAGTCTTGAAGACATGCCATCCCACTTCTCAGAGCTGTATCCATAGATTGAACCCTGAGGTGAGAACATGTACCTGGCAAAGGTGACAGGGCTGGCTATCTCAATCTCCTCAATGTGCTCTCTGATCTTATAGCCCATTACCTTTTCCACTTTAGTGATCAGCTCATCAGCCACTTCTCTCTTAACCTTTACGTAATCCTCTTCACTTACGTCTGCCCAGGCATCACCGGTATAGGAAATGGTCAGTACCATTTCAGTAGTTCCTTCCGGTGTACAGTCCGGTATTGCCATGTTCAGGCAGCAGACATCCAGTGCATATTCCTTACCGAATCTGGTCTTTGATTCCTCACAGATGACTCCTGAATCATCAGTCGAACTTAAGAATACGGTATAGTCTTCTACTCCTATCTCTTCAGGAGGTGCATCAAGTCCCAGATATACGCTGAAGGCACGGAAGCCATACTTACGGGCATTGGCCTTCTTTCTTTCAAATACCGGTACAAGTGACTTGTCATCAAGCAGCTTTGAATAAACAATTTCCGGGAAGGCGTTGGAAGCGATAGCAGCTGCCTCAAACTGTCTGCCGTCATCAAGTTCAACACCGCATACCCTGCCATTGGCAGTCAATACTTTTGTTACTTCGGTATTGAACAGGAACTGGCAGCCAAACTGTCTGGCTCTGTCTACAATAGCCGTCGAGAGAGAATGAGATCTCATTCTCGGTACATAGGCACCATTTACAAAGTAACCGTATACCATCATCAGATAACGGCTGGCATCAACGGTATCAATGTCAGTGCCCTGGTATGGCCAGTAGGCTGCCATGATCTTCTGACACTTTTCACTCATGCCAAGTGCCCTGAACAGTTCCCCTGCCGATATTGACATGATCCTCATGAAGTTAGGATGATCTCTCCTCAGTACTTCCGGATCGATCTGTCCTCTGACGGAACCAAAATAGTCAAGTCCCCTGTGCATGTCTTCATAGGCATCAAAGAACCTTTCCATGGCTTCCACATCATCAGGGCATATCTCTGATATTAACTTCATTACCGCATCCTTGCCATGAGGGAAGGTAACATCAAGTGAACGTACGCCATCCTTCTCAACGACATAGCGGAAGGCATCCTTTATCGGTAACATTTCCACGTTGATGCCCAGTTCATCAAAGATCCTGCCAAGCTCTCCCCTGTGTACTCCCTGGCCGAAGTCAGGAATCTCATGCAGGGAAGCGTCAAACTCAAATCTTCCTCTGACAAAACTCGTTGCGGCACCGCCAGGCATGTTGTGTCTTTCTACTACCAGTGTCTTAAGGCCCATCTGAGCTGCCCGACAGGCAGTCATGAGTCCTCCATTACCGGCACCGATCACTATGAGATCATATTTTTCCATAAGACCTTGCTCCTTCATGTATTATGATTTATTTGTTCTATCAGTTATATTTTACTATAACATTCATATGAAGTGATAAGTGAAACCAACATTGTCATAACAGTTACTGATGGAAATCCGGTATCACTTACGGGTATACTGTTATTATCAACGGAGGATCCAGTATGAAATACCTGAAACAGCTGCTGATAATAATCTCTGTTTCTCTAATGGGAGAGCTTCTGCATGAAGTGGTGCCCTTACCGATACCTGCCAGCATCTATGGCATAGCCGGAATGTTCATTCTTTTATATTCCGGACTTCTTAAGGTCGGGCAGATCAGGGAAACAGCTAATTTTCTTTTTGAGATCATGCCTGTCATGTTCATTCCTCCGGCAGTCGGGCTGATAAAGTCATGGGACGTATTGAAAACCCACTGGCTAAGCTATCTGGCTGTTACTCTTGTTTCTACCATACTGGTCATGGCAGTAAGCGGGCTTGTTACCCAGGCTGTTATAGGAAAAGGAGAAAGTGAAAATGAATGAGATATTGAGCGCTTCCGTCTTCATTGGCCCGTTCCTTACTCTGGCAGCCTATGTGCTGGCCATTGAGATAAGAAAGAAATTACGATTCGGGCTGTTCAATCAGCTGCTGGTGGCGATCATGATCTGCATTGCCGTGCTTGTAATACTGAACATCGATTATGAAACATATAATCAGGGTGCCAGACACGTCAACGTATTCCTGACACCGGCAACCGTCTGTCTGGCCGTACCGCTGTATACTCAGATAGAAAAGCTCAAGAAGAACTTCCCGGCAATAATGATAGGCATTCTGTCAGGAGTACTGACTTCTCTCGGCTCAGTACTGTTAATGGCCAAGATCTTCGGCTTCTCCCATGAAGAGTACATAACATTCCTGCCAAAGTCCATTACCACCGCCATCGGAATGAGTGTATCTGAAGAACTGGGCGGTATTGTGGCAATAACCGTTACTTCAATCATCATGACCGGGGTATTCGGTAACATCATCTGTGAAGCCGTACTGAAACTGTTCGGCATCCGTAACAGGATCGCCAAGGGCATAGCTATCGGAACCTCATCCCATGCCATTGGCACTACCAAGGCAATGGAGATAGGTGAAATTGAAGGAGCAATGAGTTCACTGTCAATTGTCGTTTCAGGCATACTGACCGTCATACTGGCAGACATATTTGTTTCACTGTTCTAGAAAACTGAATCAATTGAATAACAAAGGCCTGATACCAATATCTTAGGGAATCAGGTCTTTTGCATAATTAGATAATTGTAAGTGAAATCGGAAATGGTACAATTTAAGCAGACATATTACTGTCAGTTAGGGAGGACTCATCATGTATTACCTGATAGAAAACACCTTAAGGGAACATCCCGATATCCCGGTTAGAGATGGCAATAAGCCTTACGTAGCCATTCTCAGCCCGGAACAGTGGCAGAAAGAGAGTAACAATCTTGATCTGGGCATTGACATGGATTTTGAAACACTGGACATTCACACCACCATGGCAGAAGTCAACTACAATTCCATTACCGGTTCATTTGCCATACCTTATGACAACAACAGAACCGTTGACTATAAGAAGTTTGCCTTCGTAATAGATGAAAACGGCATCATCTTCATCGATAAGGACAATGAAGTATCAGACATCATAAACAGAATCTCTCTTACCAGAAAGTGGCGCATGCCGTCTCTGGAAAGATTCATCTACGACTTTCTTGAGGAGATCATTTCCGGTGACCTTACCGTTCTGGAGAGATATGAGAGGCAGCTGGCTGACGTAGACAGGAAAATCAACAACAAGGAAGAAACAGACCTTGAAGGCATAAATATCATCCGTGATCACCTCAGAGTATTAAGAACACACTATGACCGTCTGATCGATCTGACTCAGGAACTGGAAGAAAACGAGAATGACTTCTTTGCTGAAGAAAACCTCCGTTACTTCAGTCTCTTCAGCAAAAGAGCCGGACGTCTGTATGACCTGTCAAACGCTCTTGTTGATTACACTTCTCAGATACGTGCAGACTTTGATGCCAACCTGACTGACAAGCAGAATCACATCATGACCATCCTTACGGTAGTAACGACGATCTTCAGTCCACTGACCCTGATAACCGGATGGTACGGCATGAACTTCAAGTACATGCCTGAACTGAATTCAGTATATGCCTACCCTATCGTCTTCATTGTCAGTCTGCTGATAGCGATACTGAGTCTTCTGTTCTTCAAGCACAAAAAGTGGTTATAACGAATAAAGAGTTCTCAATTTACTGAGAACTCTTTTTAAACTATTCATCTTCAAACAGACTGATCTGTCTGGCTTTCCATGATTTCTGAACGACATCATGGATCTGGTCATTTTCTCTGTAGTTTCCTATCAGAAACGGAGAATCAGGATCATGCATCCTGCTTCTCTGCATTACCTTTTCCCTGGAGACATTGGCGTAACAGTAGCGGCACAGATGGCGGCAGGTATTGTAGGCTCCGATGTCACATGACAGATAACACGAGCAGATATCCCTTGCTCCCTTAAACGGTGGAACTTCCAGCTTATGGCCAATTGCTTTTTCATAATCGGAAATACGCATGCACCCACCACAGTCAGCCCCGTACTGAGCCAGTTCATTACCTTCGCCACATGGCTTGACTATCATGCCATGTTCACCGGCTATTCTGATGATCTTCTTACCAAGAGTCAGACGCTGCAGTTGATCAACTTCCTGTACTTCCGGGAAATTCACCTTCACCTTTTCATACAGGTCA
>ONPK01000082.1 GCA_900319675.1 uncultured Bacillota bacterium | reverse complement strand
CAGCTTCGGCACTTCTGCCGTTGGCAATGGTAGCTACCTCAATGCCTATCTTGCCGCTTAACGCTGATAACAGCGTACCAGCAATGTAGCTTATGGCGTTGATGATGTTATGTGAGAATGAGCCGGTCCATACAGGAGCCGGTAATAACAGGAAGATGATGACGGCAACACCACCTGCAAATGCCAGCAGGATCCTGTCCTGACGTCTTAAGAACGTCCTTGCTCCCTGCTGAATGAGACCGGTGACCTTGGTGATCGTCTTGTTTTCCTGTGGCTGTTTCTTTACCCAGAGGTACAGCCAGTAAGCATAGCCAAAAGCAGCAAAGCTTACAACTATGCTCAGTAATAACATAATTGTTACTGTCATGATTTATCCCTCCAAAAACCCTATGCGTCCATTTTAGCTTCTTTGACAGGATAAATAAACCATTTTGATTATTTTTAAACATAAATAATACTATTTTTGAACCAGATTTCAGTTAATCTGTTATAACTATTTTGTTATAATGAATGTTAGTTATATCAGGGGAAAAGACGATGGACAAGAAAAAAGACAGATATCTATATGGGCTGGACATACTGAGAATAATCAGTACCATAGCCGTACTTATATACCACATAAATCCGGACAAGCTGCCGGGAGGCTATCTGGCCGTATGCGTATTTCTGGTACTGCACGGCTATCTGTTTGTCGTTTCAAACGGACATAAGGAAAAGTTCTCCATCATCGGTCACTTTCTTAAGAGGATCATCAGACTGTATCTGCCGCTGGTAATAGTTACCGCCCTGACCATTTACGGTCTCAGATATGCACCTGATGTCATCTGGCTGAATGAAAAGCCGGAAACCCTCAGCGTATTGGGAATATATAACAACTGGTGGCAGATAAATGCCGGTCAGTCCTACTTCGCCAGGGTAACCAATTCACCGTTTACTCACATGTGGTACATTTCAATGCTGCTGCAGGTTGAACTGGTGCTGCCATTCATCTTCAAGATCTACCACATGATCAAGAAGAAAGCCAATTTCTGGCTGATCTGGACACCGTTCTGTCTGTTGACCATAATCTCAATGGCCATCATGCCTTACCTGATGCATCTGCAGATGCCTGAAATGAGAATATACTTCGGAACGGATGCCAGGGTATTCTCAATACTCATGGGCATGACTCTGGGAATCCTGCATGACAACGGCCGAAGAATTACTCTTAAGGTCATGCAGTTCAAGGTCACCACGGAAGTTCTGTTCCTGTTGGAGACCTGTGTTCTGATCTTCATGTTCATGGCCATTGGCCAGGATTCACCGTTATACAGGTATGGATTCATCCTGGCATCACTGTTGACCATGCTGATAATATCACTGTGTACAAATCCGGGATATGACGTATTCAGGACTCTGAGGATCCCGCCAATAAAGTGGATTGCTTCAATAAGCTACGAAGTCTACCTGACTCATTATCCTCTGATGTTTCTGGCTAATGCCTTATACGACTTTACCGATCAGAAGATCCAGCTGTACTATGTTGGAGCGGTAATAGCTATAAGTACCCTTCTCCACTTTGCTCTGAGCATCAAGTTCAGAAAGGATACCAAGACCATCATCCTGGATGTTGTAAAGTTTGCCGTTCTGATCCCGTTTATCCTGGTAAGCGTATATGGCGGTCAGGACATAATCAATGCCAAGGACCATACTGCAGAAATGCAGGATCTGGAAAATCAGCTTGCTGAAAGCGCTGAGCTACAGGAACAGCTGCAGAAGGAGTTCATGGAAAAGCGTCAGCGTGAGATGGACATGATGAATGATCCGTCCGCAATGGCTGAAGAAATGGGTGTAGCGAATCTGCCGGTAACCGGCATTGGCGACAGCGTAATGCTGGGAGCCGTATACAATTTATATGAGACCTTCCCTAACGGTGATTTTGACGCCGAGGTAAGCCGTTCTCACTGGGCACTGTACAGTATCATCAAGAGCCGCAGTGCTGATGGAACATTAGGAAATCCGGTCGTAATCGGCATTGGAACCAACGGTGTCATGGGCAAGAGCATGCTTGAGGAGATCATCGAGATGTGCGGTGACCGTTACATCTACTGGCTGACCATCACCAACGACTGGCAGTTCCCGAATAACGACACCATCAAATCACTAGGTGAGGAGCATGACAATGTCATCATAGTTGACTGGGAAAGCTATTCTGAAGGCGAAGATGACTGGTTCTACTACGACGGCATCCACCTGACGCCAAGCGGCAGACAGGCTTATGCTGATTACATCATGGAATCCATTTCCAAGGATCTGATCAGAAGAAAGATGATTGAAGACAAGGAAAAACTGGTAATGGGCATTGGTGACGGCTACATGCTGACATCCGTAGACTACCTGAGAGAAACTCTCACTGATGCTTACATGATCGCTGAAGAAGACCTTGACTACACAAAGGTCCTGGATGAGATCCAGACACTCAAGGATTCTGACTCCTTGCCGCACAAGGTGTTCATTGCGGTAGGAAACGATCAGACCATCAGCAAGGAGAATCTTGATTCCCTGCTTACTGCCTTGTCCGACTGCAAGGTAATTCTCATCAAGGTACCTGGCCTCAAGGGTAACGATACCAACAGGAACATTGATGCCGTGATCGGCAGTCATGAGAATGTCATCCTGTATGACCTCTCTGACAGATATCAGACCAATCCTGAGGAGTTTACACCTGACCGCATCCACTTCAATGATGCCGGCAGCCGGATGTTTGCAGACTACATTCTGCAGAAACTTGAAGAACTGAATAACTGAAACTAAAAAAGCATCATGGGCAACCATGATGCTTTTGTTTTCTACAACAGATTCTTGAAAAGATAATCACCGAAGCCGCCTTCTTCACAGTCAAGATCGGTCACGGCTTCAGACAATCTCTTGGAACTCTCCATGCCGTTTTTCAGGCAGATGCCGTGACATATCTTCAGCATCTCATCATCATTCTCGCTGTCGCCAAAGGCCATTACTTCATCGAGCGGGATGTTCTCCATTTCACAGATCCTCTGCAAGGTATGCCCCTTGGATGTTTCCGGATGAACGAACTCCAGCATGGTCTTCTGAGTCTGAACCAGTGTCCACTTATCTGACTTATGTTTCTCAAGATATTCTCTTACTGATGGAACCAGTTCCTCATTCATTCGGTACAATACCTTGGCGTTTTCCTTCTGCCACAGCGGTCCGATGTCCTTGAAATAATACTTTTCAAGATGGTTTCTCTTACAGGATGCTTCAAGTTCGTCATCATATTCCTTTATCAGGATCCCATCATTCCAGTAGACGAAAGGATTCAGGTTAAATGGACTCATCAGATCATATATCTCTTTGATGGTATCAGCTGACAGGGTCTCATATTCAAATGTTCTGTTCCTTATCCTGTTCAGTAATTCAGAACCGTTCATTCCAATGACAAAGGCCTGTTCAAAATCCAGATTCCAGCTCTTTTCGATCTGTTTCAGGATGTACAGGTTCTTTCCTGATGCCAGACAGAACCTGATGCCTCTTTCATGCAATGCTCTTAAGGCCTGCTTGTTTAATTCAGGCATTGGTTCTCCAGTTAATGCTAATGTGTTGTCCAGGTCTGCAATAACCAACTTAATATTCATGCGATTTCCCCACTCAAACAGTATTGTAACATCATAAGAAGAAACTTGCATATGAATTGATAAATGTAAACAGATAAAAAGCATCATGGTTGCCCATGATGCTCTTATTACTCATCGCTCGCTTCTATTTCCTTGATGTTGCATTCATTGCCCTGCAGAAGGTATGTGTGTTCACTGTCGCAGTACGGGCAGATCCTGCCGTACTTGATCGTACGGTATTCTCTCTTGCAGTCCTCGCAGAACGTAATGCCTTCAATCATTTCCAGCTTCATTCTGCAGTCCTTCAGCAATGGATGCCTTACCTTGAAGTAATCCCAGCAGTCAACGAAGTAATCGGTTATTATCCCGCTTACCTCCCCGACTTCCAGGGTAACTGACCCGATGGAGGTCAGATGGTTTTCCTCGGCAACCTCATCAAGAGTCTTGGCAACATGCATTACTATTCCAAGTTCATGCATATTAAGCGTTCTTGTTCTTGTTTAACAGGATCTTCATTTCCCTCTTGGCAGCGTACTTGGCTACCGGAAGGATCTTGTCTTCGCACCTGTACATGTCAGAAGCGTGAGGTACGTCTCTTGTCAGGTGAATTGCATCAAACTGACATCTTGTCGTGCATAAGCCGCAGCCGATGCATCTGTTAACGTCAACGAATGTTGCACCGCATCCCAGACATCTGTTGGCTTCCTTCTTTACCTGTTCCTCAGTCAATGGCAGACGTACGTCCTCGAATGTGCTTCTTGGATTGACAGCCTTGCTGCCAGGAACCTGACGCTTGGAGTTGTCATATGTTTCGATGACGATGTCATTCTTGTTGAGTTCCTTGAACTCTCTCAAGTCTCTGGCAATCGTCAGTGACTGTCCGCGGTGTACGAATCTGTTGAGCGAATCAGCAGCCTTCTTGCCGGCAGCGATTGCGTCTATGGCAAATCTTGGACCTGTGAATACGTCACCGCCGACGAAGATGTCCTTTTCACCTGTCTGATATGTGATACCGTCAGCCTTGGCAGTACCGTTTCTGTTGATCTCAACATTGGTGCCTTCCAGTAAGCCACCCCACTGGATGGACTGACCGATGCTTAACAGTACTGTTGAGCAGTCTACAGTAATCGTATCGTTTTCATCATACTCAGGTGAGAATCTGTGTTCTTCATCATATACTCTCGTACACTTCTTGAAGATGACACCCTTGACCTTGCCGTTTTCCGTCAGAACTTCCTTCGGACCCCAGCCGTTGCATACGGCGATGTCTTCAGCCTTGGCATCTGCAACTTCATCATCAGCAGCCGGCATTTCGTGTTCGCCTTCCAGACACAGCATCGTTACCTTGCCTGATGTCAGTCTGGCAGCTGTTCTGGCTACGTCAACGGCAACGTTACCGCCACCGACTACTACGACGTCTCCATCAAGCTTTTCAGCCTTGCCCAGGTTGACCTGCCTCAGGAAATCAACGCCTGTCATTACACCTTCAGCATCTTCGCCAGGAACACCGGCAAGTCTGCCGCCCTGAGCACCGATGGCTACGTAGAAGGCCTTGAATCCCTCATCTCTTAACTGCTGAATGGTAACGTCCTTACCAACTTCAACACCTGTTCTGAATTCAACGCCCATCTGCTTGATGACGTCGATCTCAGCTTCGATTACTTCCTTTTCCAGACGGAATGACGGGATGCCAATGGTGAGCATGCCGCCCAGTCTTTCTTCCTTTTCAAATACGGTTACAGGATAGCCGTTTTCTCTCAGGTAGTATGCACAGCTCAAGCCGGCAGGACCTGCACCGATTACGGCGATCTTGTATTCGTCACCCCACATGTCACCTGTACCGGTTTCACATAACGGGATGTATCTGTTTTCAGCCTTCAGTTCCAGATCAGCGATGAACTTCTTGATCTCATCGATGGCAACAGGCTGATCAATGGTTCCTCTTGTACATGCATCTTCGCATCTTCTGTTACAGATGGCACCGCATACTGCCGGGAACGGGTTATCCTGCTTGATGAGCTTGAGAGCTTCAAGATAACGGCCTTCCTTAGCCATCTTGACGTAACCCTGTACCGGTAAGTGTGCCGGGCAGGCTGTCTTACATGGTGCCGTACCTGTATCGTAACAGTTGATCTTGGCATCTTCACGGTAGTTCTTGTTCCACTTCTCAGGACCCCACTTCACATCATCCGGAAGCTGTGTCTTCGGATAGACGATTGGGCCGTTCTTGGTGCATAACTTCTGGCCGAGCTTGGCAGCACCAACCGGACATACTTCAACGCACTTGCCGCAGGCAACACACTTTTCAGTATCTACGTGTGCCCTGTAGGCTGAAGCTGACATGTTAGGAGTGTTGTATAACTGTGAAGTTCTCAAGGCGTTACATACGCCAGGAGCACAGTTACAGATGGCAACGATCTTATCCTCACCGTCAATGTTGGTGATCTGGTGAACGTAACCGTGTCTTTCTGCTCTTTCCAGAATTTCAAGAGCTTCTTCATAGGAGATGTAGCGTCCCATGCCTCTGTCTACGCAGTATTCAGCCATGTCGCCGACACCCATGCAGTACTCGCCTTCGATTTCGCCTGAACCTTCACCACGCAGTGCCTGCTGCTTACGGCAGGTACAGATGCCTACTGAGTACTTGTCATACTTCTTCAGCCAGTGT
>ONPK01000069.1 GCA_900319675.1 uncultured Bacillota bacterium | reverse complement strand
CTTGACGGGTTGTCAGAAGTTACGACTATTCTTCCCTCGCAGCTGAGATGGTGGTAGCTGGCAACGTAGGTCTTGCCGTTACTGGTATTGCCGGCATCGTGCAGTATAGTGCCGTCTATGGCTTTGGCTATGTAGCTTAATGGAGTTTCGGAAAGCATTATATGCTTGAGATGGCGGTCTACGACAGTCGGCTTGGTAAGGTCAGACATGCTTACGACACCGATCAGATGACGGTCATCATCGGTAACGGCCACTACCTTCACGTCATTCTTAAGCATCAGCTTCAGAACGGTCTTCATGTCATCTTCCTTCCTGCAGGTAACGACATCGTCAAAGTCGATGTCTCTTACGCAGGTCTTGATGTCCGTTGCCAGAGGCGGAGCGAACTCGTTGAACATGTTCAGGATGTATTCAGTCTCCGGATTGATGGCTCCTGCCCTGACGGCAATGGCATCATAGCCCATCTGCTGTTTCAGGTAGGCATAGGCCATCGCTGAAATGATGGCATCAGAATCAGGATTCTTATGTCCGGTAACGTATATTGTATTTTTAGCCATAGTAAAAACTCCTTACACCTAAATTTTAACTCACAGACCTGCTGTAAACAACCGACTATTTTAAATTCGTGGCAATTGCCACCTTACTGAACTATAATTGTAGTATATATGCGAGGTACAGCCCATGTCAGATAAGATAGCCATCATGTACGATTTCGATGAGACCCTGTGCACCAGGAACATGCAGGAATATTCATTACTGCCACATTTGAACCTGAACCCGGATGAATTCTGGGGCAGTGTCGTTAACCTGGCCAGAACAAGCAACATGGATCCGACCCTGGCCTACATGTATCTGATGATCGAAGAGGCCAAGAAGAGAAACTACCCTATCAAAAGAGAAGAATTTCAGAAGCTTGGCGCTGACATTGAATACTACCCCGGTGTTGAGGATTACTTCCATAAGATCAATGAATACGGTAAGAGCCTGGGCATGCAGATCCAGCACTTCATCATATCTTCCGGTACCAAGGAGATAATTGAAGGCTGTTCCATCTATGATCAGTTCACCAAGGTTTTTGCCAGTGAGTTCCATTACGATGAAAACGGTGACGCTGACTGGCCGGCACTGGCCATCAACTATACCGGCAAAACCCAGTTCCTCTTCAGAATAAACAAGAATGCCCTGGACATCTATGACTCCAACAAGGTCAATACCAACATTGCACCAAGTGAGAGGGACATCCCTTTCGATCACATGATATATCTGGGAGACGGGATGACGGATGTACCGTGCATGCGTCTGGTCAAGGCCAGCGGCGGTTACTCCATTGGCGTGTACTACAAGGAAAAGAAATCAACAGTCAGAAGGCTGTTAAATGAAGACAGAGTCAACTTCGCCTTACAGGCAGACTACCGTGAAGGCAGTGAACTCATAAGTGTCCTTCACGACATCATCGGCAAGATAGCCGCAGAAGACAGAGTAAGGAAATACGCGAAGACAGAAATAGACTGATATGAGACCCGGTGACATGTTCTTAGCCATCATACTCATATTTTTCGGGATAATGATCAACAATCCCGACATTTTAAGCATGGAAAGCCTGATCAAGGGCGGTATCGTACTTGTCATCTTTCTGATCGTTGCCATATTCTTCATAAGGGATCATCTGCCTATGATGAAGTTAAGGAAGGCTGAAGCCGAATATGCGGAAGACGACGATGAAGAAAAGCTGCTTGAGGCCATCAGTGAGTTCAAGGCCACCAATAAGCTTCTTTCCGATAACTACAAGGCTCACCTGATGGAAGCCCAGCTGCACATGTACAAGGCTGAGTTCACTAATGCCCTGGATGACTTGCTGTATTGTGACAAGAGGGACATGGATGATTCAGCCAAACTGCATCTGCTGGTGTTAAGAGCCAGGATCCTGACCTTCATGGGCATGATAAGCAGCCACCGGGACATCTTTACTCAGATAAAGGAATCCCGCGGGACCATGAGTTCTTCCGACCGCTTCGCCATGACCCTGTGCCGGGGCTATCTCAACATTCAGGATGAAAAATATAATGAGGCGGAAAAGAAAGTCACAAAGCTTCAGGCCATGCTTGCCGAATTCATCATCAAGCCTCTGCAGTTTCAGAATGAGATCCGCTGGCTTGAGTCACTTCTGGAAATTGCCAGAAACAGGGATCAGCTGACATACGAAAGACAGCTCAACCTGCTGACGGGAATGAAGTGCAAGCCTTACCTGATCCAGAACTTCACCAAAACAAAAGAAACCATGATGTCATAGTTTCTTTTTTTCTAATAGTATATTCTTTCCTTTACCTGCTGACACAGTTCAGGTGAACCCAGAACCTCGACCAGCTTCAGGCCATAGTCAATTGAAGCCGCCATGGCTCTGGCCGTTATCAGCTTTCCGTCAACGACAACATGCTGATAATGGTAAGTGCCTCCGAAATCCTCATTCTGCGGGGTGAAGCAGGTGTAGTCCCTGCCCTTTAACAGGCCCATTCTGCCGATGATGGTCGGGGCAGCGCAGATGGCACCTACATATCTGTCTTCCGCAAAGAACTTTCTGATCAGTTTTAAGACACGTTCATCCTTCTCCAGATTGACATGTCCCCTGCCACCCGGCAGCATCAGACAGTCGTATTCATCTTCATTAGCATCATCAAGGGTAAGATCAGCGATCACCCTTTCCCCATGTGAACCGATGACAACCAGATCACCAAGTGAACACAGGTCAGTCTTAATTCCTGCTCTTCTCAGTATGGCTACAGGTGCGAGAGCCTCAACGTCTTCAAAGCCCTCTGCCAGCAAACACAATGCCTTCATCTTACTTGAACTTTACCTTTGAAGCGTAATCCAGGAACGGATCTTCAAACTTCTTTCTGTCAGAGGCAAAACATACGAAGTTTACGATGAAGAACTTGGCATCCGTCTCGTAACAGCCGATCAGGTAGTAGTATTCATCGCCTTCAACCTTTGAGGTGTACGCGAAAACTTCATAATCGCTGTAACTCTTCCTCAGAATGACCTCATCCCCGTTAATGATCAGATCCGTAAAGGTCTTAAGGTCAATGTCACTGAATCCATAATCATCTGCCAGCTCCTGCTTGGTGATGCTGGAAACGTAAACGATCATGTCATTCTTGCTGATGGTGTATTCGAAATCACCTTCACCGAATTCCTCTTCCATGCCTTCAGGCAGCTGCAGTACGATCTCACCGTTGGTATATTCAGCCGTCTTAACTTCCTTTGAACAGCCGAACATGCCCAGGACCATTAACAGCGCAACAAGCGCAATAAGTAACTTTTTCATAATATCAGCCTCCGCTATATCAACATTTTACTATTTTTCCCTTTCCTTTTCCATAACAAGCCCCCATTCAGATTCTTGCATTAAGAGGACATTCTTTGTATAATTATTGAGCGTAAAGCACCGGATGTGGTGGAATTGGCAGACACGTATGATTTAGGCTCATATGCGCGAGCGTGCAGGTTCAAGTCCTGTCATCCGGACCATTTGAAAACAAAAGAACATCAGGTGATGTTCTTTTTTTACAGTATTTCAGTTAATTCCTTCAGAGAAGTGATCCTGATGAGATCATAGATGTTCTCTCTCATCTCATCCTTGCAGATCCAGATGGCCTTCATGCCCGCCTTCACGGCCCCATAGACGTCATTTGAGACCATGTCCCCGACGTACAGACATTCACTCGGATCCAGGCCAAACTTCCGGCATGAGTACTCAAAGATGCCCGGATCAGGCTTCATGATTCCTGCCTCTTGAGATACGATGATGTGTTCAAAGTAATCTTCAATGTGGCAGTTGGTTATCTTCAGACGCTGTGAATAGGCATATCCGTTGGTAACTACTCCCAAACGGTATTTCTTCTTAAGATATTCCAGAGTCTCAACGGCATCGTCATACAGACAGGCATACTTGCCCTGGTTCTGAACCCACCATTCCAGAATGTCGACCTGCGGAATGTTCAGGTGATATTTCTTCTCAAGACTGGCAAGGACGTGCCTTGGACCGGCGTTGCCGTATTCATCAAAGATCATCATGTCCTGACGCAGTGTTTCCTTGAACAGTTCGTCCTTTATGTCAGGAAGAAACTCATCGATGAAGGCACTGTAAGACAGAAAAGCGTACCTGTATCTGTTTCCCAGCGTATAGTCAAAGTCAAATAATACAGCCTTTATGTTATCCATGTGCACCTCCATTACTGATTATAACAAATCCCACCCTCATTGAAAAAGACAATATGTCACCGGGAAAATAAAAAAGGCACGGTTTCCGTGCCTGACTTCATTGATCCTATAAGCCGAACTCGCTGTTGTAGCTGACGAGATTGACGTTCTTGACGCCTTCGATTGCCTGTAACTCATTCATCAGAGTATCAGTGTTCTTGGCATAGTCAATTTCATAGGTTACTTCAACGATCTTCTGATCATTCATGGTCCTGCTCTTCAGCTTTCTGTTCTTTACGGAACCCAGTGCTGCCTGTACGGCTTCATCAGCCTGCTGGAAATATCTGACTACCAGCAGATACTGCGACTTGGCCTTTGAGCCTGTCAGATACATCAGATAGTAGGCAAGACCCAGTAACAGTGAACCAACGATGGCGATGACGTAAAGTCCTGCACCGCTCATGATGCCGGCTGTGATTGCCCAGAACATGAAGGCTGTGTCAACCGGTTCCTTGATGGCTGTTCTGAAACGGACGATACTCAAAGCACCGACCATGCCTAAGGACAGTGACAGGTTGGAATTGATGGTTCTGATGATCATGGCTGTTACCATTGACAGTAACAGGATGCACAGGGTCATCGTTCTGTTATAGACGACACCCGAGAATGTCTTTCTGTACACCAGTATGATGAACAGTGATATCGCAAAGGCTACTAACAGAGAGGTAACGATCATCGTGATGGTAACCGGTCCGTTAAACTGTTCCAATAATAAGTTCTTGATCTCTTCCATGTTTCATTCTCCTTTACTTCATGCTTCTGCAGATCGCAAATTTGCTGACGGCCTGTCTTAACAGCGGTACTGAGGACAGAACGTTCAGGATGTGCTGCGGTATGAATTCATTGCACTTGACCTCCAGGACCTGCCTGCCCTCATCGAAGGTCTCAAATGTGGAACTGTCTGCATTGAACAGATCCATGTCATACCTGCCGCTTCTTAATTCACTGTCAAACGTTATTCTTACTTCAGAGACCGGATAGACAAATGCCAGTCTCCTGTATTCTACCAGTATGCTCGGCCGTAAGCTTCTGGCCATGGCCTCGGCCAGAAATCTGTTCATGAAGGCATCGTTGGTTCTGATGGCCCCGTATCTGCCGTCAATGACTGCCCTGGCAATTTCATAGTTCAGAGAGCTTGATTCCTTGTAGGTCATGTTCTCATCCTTGTGCTTGCATTCAAGCTTGATGACATCCTTACTGCCGTTGTAGATCCTCATGCGGTACTTGCTGCGGTATTCAATGCCGTCCAGCTTGTCGTAGTAGGCTGAGGAATTGATGTCATCGAAGTAGAGACTTCTGATCGTGTAGGAACACTCATCGCTGATGGAATGGCTGTCCAGTTCCATCAGAGCCCTTAGCTGCTGCTTAAGTAATTCTGCTGCCTGATCTGAAATGATGTATTTCAGTTCATATCTGTATTCAGTGTCTACCATAGGTCACCGAACAGCTCCTTCATTCTGGCATCGCTTAATCCGAAGAAGCTCTTTGTTGAAGACAACAGGTAGTTTGTTCTCCGGCTGGCGTAGCCTCTCAAGTCCTGAATGTTGCTTTCCCATTCGCTTACGGTCAGGCCCCATTCACTCTGGTTTCTCTGCATTTCCGGCAGCAGTTGGTCATGCAGCATGTTTATCGTATTGACGACATTCTCTTCGTTGAAGATCTCCTTGACCAGTACGGACAGTCTGTCCAGCCACATTTCGCAGAACCGGTCATTTCTGAACACGGCGATAAGAATGTCGTTTTCAAACGTTGCCCCGTCTCCGATGCCTGCCGGGTTAACCAGATAGTTGGTGTAGTAATTCATCCTTGAATTATACCAGGCATAGTCGGAGTCGTATAATATCCACCGCCAGCGGCCGCCGTTGTAGTTCTCAGAATTCCAGAAACGGCAGTTGACGATGTCGTTGTTGGTCGTATAGGATACGGCGATCCAGTAATCGATGAAGTTATCGATGTCGATCATTTCGCATAAGGCATCGAAGTTCTCATCATAGGCCAGGTTGTGGCTGTTGCAGAAGTTTCTCACCTGCTGATAGCCCCAATAGCTTCCGGATGTGACATCGTAGTCAATTCTGACGATGTTGATGCCGTCCTTGTCAATGTTGAAGTTCTCACTGATGAAGGCCGGATTGATCTTTTCCCTGATGTTGTACAGTCCCCAGTATTCCCCGTTGATGTAGAGAACACAGATCTTGTAGGCCTGTACGTCAATGTTGGTCTTCTGGTCAACCAGTTCGGAGACCAGTATGTCTCTTATATAGGCCAGATTCCAGTCATTGGAACCTGTTCTTAATACCAGTGATTCGTAGATGCTGTTGTCGCGTCTGTCAAACAGCGGGTATTCCAGATGGTTCTGTCCCCACTGGTCATTGAACCTCAGGGCATATGACTTCTTGGGATGTGATCTGGTGTTTCC
>ONPK01000140.1 GCA_900319675.1 uncultured Bacillota bacterium | reverse complement strand
AAATGAGCGATGTCGGATATTCAAGAACGGCTGACATTACAAAACCGATGAGAAATACGGTCAGCGGCGTGTAGTTCCTTATCAGATTACCGAACGCCAGATAACCCAAGAGACAGCCTACACCGTAGATAGGAATCGTTGGTCCAAGCATGTATCCGCGGTTTTCCCATTTACCGCTCCATAATGTCATTGCGATGCACTCATAGATGTAGCCGATAAACGCCGTTATGATGAAATACAGGTATAATCTTGCCAGTGTCATCTCTTAAACAGCTCCTCTGTCGCAATGATCTTGTCGCACAGACATACTAACCAGGCTTCCCTGGAATGCGGTAATGTTCTTAACGTAAGTGGCCACATATGGCTCTGGATGATATTCTTTTCTGTTGAAGTCAGTTCAAATCTTTCTGATGCATTCCTGCATGCCGTAAACGGATGAGTGTAGCCGTGCATCTTGAATAACGGTACGTCTATTCTGGCATCATGCCAGTCATACAGATAAAAGTCATGTAACAAGGCACCGGTGATCAGCTGCTGCTCATCGGCCTTCAGCTTCAGCCTTCTGTTCATGGCTAAAGCGCATCTGGCTACGCTGATGCTGTGATCAAATACCGTCAGTCTTCCATGGGCTCTGAGCTTCTTCATGCTCTGATAGTCAGGATGACTGATGATGCTTTCGCTTAATGCCCTGAATGCCTTCTCCTCTGATTCCTTAAGCCTGAACACCTGAATACCTCCGATTGATAGTTCATATTATAGCATCTGTTCATGCAGTTTATTCTTTAATTTGTGACATAAATGGTTGGATTTCCTACTAAACAAGAAAAAAGAGATATGAGAACCATATCTCCCCTCTTTCTAATGCAGATATGCCTTGGCCATCTGGATCTTCTGATTCATTGACAGATTTCGGAAGACCCTGCCGAAGTATACGCTGAGTATCGTGGAAATGATGCGGTAAATAAGATAAATCATTTTCAAACCTCCCTGATATACAGTTGGGTTGAAATGAGGTTTTTCCTTGATTAATCGGAAATTGCCGTTGGCAGTTCGAAGTAGAAGGTACTGCCCTTTCCTACTTCGGTATTGACACCGTACTTTGACTTATGGTCTTCCAGGATCGCCTTATTGATTGCCAGACCAAGACCGCTGCCGCTCTGAGCACGGGTGTACTTCTTGTCGTTCTTGTAATATCTGTCCCATATGTACGGCAACATTGCTTCATCAATGCCCGGACCGTGATCCTCGACCTCGATCCTAATGGTGTGCATGTCAACAAGGAATGCTCTGATCTGGATCAGCTTGTCTTCTCCAACGTGCTTGATGGCATTGCTGATGAAGTTGTAGAGTACTTCATTGATCTTTGATTCATCACCATAAGCCAAAAGTTCAGGTTCACAGTCGATCTGAATGCTGATTCCTTCCTTCTGAACCATCGTATTGAATTTTGCCACGGCATCATTGATGTTTGAACTCAGATCAAACGGAGCAAAGTTGAAGCTTGCCACGCCATCCTGCAGCTTTGAAAGGTCGAGCATGTCGCTTACCAGCTTATTCAGAACATCGGTCTCGTTAATGATGACATCCAAATGTTCGTTTCTCTTGGCCTTGTTGCTGCCGGAAATGTCTCTGATCATCTCAGCATAGGCCTTGATCATGGTCAGAGGTGTCTTGAGGTCATGTGATACGTTGGCAAAGAGTTCCTTTCTGGTCTCATCGATCTTGGAAAGGTCCTTGGCCGCCTTATCAAGCGTTTCTGACAGTTCATCTACTTCGTTTATGTCACTCTTTTCAAAGTTTACGCTGCCGTAATCCCCTTCGCTGAGCTTGAGCGCTTCCTTCTGGATGTGCAGTATCGGTGTTGACAACAGACGTGAGAACAGATATGAAATCAATATCGCCAGTAACATTACTATGGCAACGATGATCAGAAACTGATTCTGCGTCGTCTTGAGAACAAGGTCCATTGACTGCAAGGCAACGTTTGAGATGATGTAATATCTGGCCTCATTATAGGTGTACTTTTCACCATATACCATTACCTCACGGTCTGACAGTTCTAATAGCTTTCCGTCAATGTAGAAGTTATAGTTCTTTGTTTCATCCATCTTCTCAATGATGGTCGGGTTGACGTTTCCTTCCGAATAGATGGCGCAGCCGTATTCACCCAGTACGTCATAGGCCGTTGCCGTTTCACTGTCACGGTTGTAAATCAGAATGCAGGCATTGTTATCGGCCGTCAGGGCAAACAGTGAGCTTGCCTTGGCTTCCTCTTCCATCTCCGAGAATGAGATGTTGTAGATCTGCTTGTTCAGATTGACGATGTTATTCTTGAGAGTGTTTCTGTAGAATGGTTCGAACAGAATGACCTGACCAATGAGCAATATCAAAACAATACTTAATGCAAACAGCATGAAGTACAGCCATGACTTGAAGCTGATTGAATTCAACATCGACTTGTTCTGCTTATCCAAACCTGTAGCCTTCTCCTCTTACCGTCTTGATCAGATAACTGTATTCACCAAGATTCTTTCTGAGCATCTTGATGTGCGTATCTACCGTTCTTTCCACACCATAGTAATCGTATCCCCAGATCCTTTCAAGCAGTGTATCACGGGAAATGACGATTCCCTGGTTATTGAGGAAATATACCAGCAGATCAAATTCCTTGTTTGTAAGATGAATGTCATTGCCGTCGATCGTTACTTCATGTGAAGGAATGTTGACGGTGATGCCTTCATACTTGATGACTTCCTTTTCCTGAGTCTTTCTGGCTTTGTTGCTGCGCTCGATGACGACCTTGATCCTGGCCATCAGTTCACGCGGTGAAAACGGCTTGGTGACATAGTCATCAATGCCGAGTTCAAAGCCATACAGCTTGTCATCCTCCTGCTGACGGGCAGAAAGAATGATTATCGGTACGTTCTTTATTTCCTTGATCCTCTTGCAGGCCGTGTAGCCGTCAAGATTGGGCATCATGATATCCAGAATGACACAGTCAAAATCATGCTTCTCGACCATTTCTATGGCCTGTAAGCCGTCACTGGCTTCCATGACGGAATAGTTGTTTATCCTTCCGTATTCAGCAATGACTTCTCTGATCTTAATTTCGTCATCAGCGATCAACAGTCTGTACATATCAGTTGCCTCCTTCCAGAATTATCATGTTATTTACCTTGACAGATAACCTGTCATCTATGGTACCTTCCGCAAATACCACACAGCCCTTTCTGACCGTGCTGGAATATCTTGAGTAGACATTCGGCATCAGCACCATGTTTATTTCACCGAATTCGTCAAATCCGTCAACAAAGCACATCAGTTCGCCGTTTTTTGTGTGGTAGTCCCTCATCTTCTGGATCTTGCAGATGACCTTGACATATCCCCTTCTTGTCTTGAGAACTGATGAATCAATGGTCTCTGGATACTGCTGGCGGAACTTTTCGACTGGATGACCGCTCAGATAGAATCCGATGAGTTCTTCCTCATAACGGCTGTTGATGGCACTGTTGTCAGGAATGACCTTTAGTACTGGCTTATCTACCAGCTGCAGGTCGATCTGGATCTGACCATTGACGTCTACCTTTACCAGATCAGCATAACGCAATGTCTCATCAAGTCCGTTTACCATCGTGCTTCTTGATAGCCCAAAGCTGTCCAGGCAGCCGGATTTGATCAGGGTCTCAAAGATGTTCTTGCCTATCCT
>ONPK01000092.1 GCA_900319675.1 uncultured Bacillota bacterium | reverse complement strand
GCTCAGGGCATCTTCATTCCCTACGGCATAACCGAGGATGATGAGGCAAGCGAGGAAAGGACCGGAGGCTTCGGCTCAACCAACAGGCAGTAAGAGACCCATCAGGGTCTTTTTTTTGTGGAAAATAACTGGGGAATGTGTGAAATGTCATTAAGTTAAGGCAGAATGATGAAAAAGGTCCGGGATGTAATATAATTGATAACAGGTGATGAAAATGAAGAACATCAGAAACTTTCTGAGTAATACGCTGATCAACATGACGCAGTCAGTCCGCAGATTTCCCGTAGCGGTATTTCTGGCTGCCGTGCTGGCCTTTGTAAACATTCTATTGATAAATGAGGTCATTGATGAGGAATATCCCCGGGCATTTATGGCCCTGATCACGGGAATTGAAACGGCACTGGTGCTGAACCTTTCCGATGAAAAGGGACTGACGCACATCGGCATCATTACCGGCGGTACGATTGCCGGCATTCTGAGTGCGCTCATCTACACTGTTCTGGGCAAGTTGGAACTGACGGTGCACGTTGCCCTGGTGATGCTCGGCATCATTCTGACATTGGCCATGGCCTTCGTATTCCTGTTATATTACGGCAATGAGGACAGGCCGGTATTCGGCCACATGGTGCAGTCGATGATCTACTGCGGGTTTGCGGTACTGGTTGCCTATCTGGGTCTTCTCATCAGCATTCTGGCCTTCTACTTCCTGATCTATGAGTTTGATGATCTGGGAGAGGTGATACTGAAGCTGACCAACATCATGGCTCTGGCATTCTTTATAATGCTGTGCGGCCATGTACCGGAGAAAAACGGTGAGATCGGAATCTCCCGGGCTTACAGCACCATCTTCAATAAGATCGGCTTTGCCGTATATCTCAGCCTGATCGCCATACTGTACATATACATCATCAAGATAATAATAACCTGGCAGCTGCCGGTAGGCAGGCTCAACTGGTTCGGTTCTCTTGCCCTGTTATTCTATGTTCTGTTCTATCTGAACATGACCGGTGAGGAAGGTGCACCGCAGAAGCTGTTTGTAAGATACGGCGGTCTCATGTTACTGCCGGTACTGGCAATTCAGCTGTTTGCCATCTACATCAGGGTATCGGCCTACGGTCTTACCGATGTCCGCTACGCTTCCCTGGTACTGATCCTGTTTGCGGTACTGTTCATCGTCAACAGCGTCATCAGAAAGAAGATCACCTGGGTATTCGTTGCCGGGGCAGTGATAAGCCTGTTGGTAACCGTTACCCCGTTTAATCTCGCTGACGTTCCTGCCCGTGATCAGGCCAGAAGACTGATGAAGGTCGTAAACAAATACGGTCTGTTGTCAGACGGGAAATACACCTACAGTGACAAAGTAAGTGAAGAAGACAGGGAGATCCTGATAAGCTGCCATGATTATCTCAGATTCAGTGACGGTAAAATGAGCGATGAGGTCAGAATGATCGCCGCCTTGTCCAGAGAGGAACTGGTTGGCAAGGAAGGAATCACGCCACTGCCTGAGGATCACTGGCTGTACTACAACTACACAGGAAATGAGGAAACGGACATTTCTGCCTACAGCAGGGGTTCACTGGTAACCAGCTATGAAGTTAAGGATGTCGCGGGATACGATCTTACCCAGACAATGCTGGATCTGTACGCAAGTACTGGCGGAACACCCGATATTGGCAGTATACTGTTATTGAAGATTGATGATGATACGGCACTGATCGTGTTTGATCTCAACATGCAGATCATCGGAGAAAATGAAATCGGATACTTTGATCTGAACGGATATCTTCTTAAGGGAGGAGCACAATGAGAATAGGAATAGGCAATGACCACACAGCCGTGGAAATGAAGAAGGAGATCGTCAGGTATCTTGAAGCCAAGGGATATGAGATGGTCAACTATGGTACGGATTCAACTGAAAGCTTCAACTATCCGGTATCCGGATACAGGGTCGGCAAGGCAGTAGCCAGCGGTGAGGTTGACTGCGGCATCTGCATCTGCGGTACGGGGATCGGCATTTCCCTGGCAGCCAACAAGGTCAGAGGGATCAGGGCAGCCGTAGTATCTGAAGGCTACAGTGCCAGACTTACCAAGATGCATAACAATGCCAACATCATCTGTTTCGGTGCCCGGGTCGTCGGCATCGAGGTAGCCAAGAACATTGTCGATGAATGGCTGAACGCTGAATATGAAGGCGGCAGACATCAGAAGAGGATCGACATGATCACCGAGATCGAGGAAACTCAGAATCTCAAGGCAGCTGAAGAATAAAAAAAGAAACCGGTTAACTGACCGGTTTTAATCTGCCTTGTATTCTCTTCTGGCTCTTTCCAGCATCTCTCCGTAGCTGTATACGCAGCCGCAGTAGTTCTGCCGGTAGATGTCGTATTCCCTGATTATCTCGGCCGCCTTTTCCAGCCCGCCGTCCTTCTTGAAGTCAGAGAAGAAGTACCTGACTCCCGGATGCTTCTTCTGAAGGAGCTCGCCGATCTCATTCAGCCTGCGGGAATCCTTCTGCCTTGATACCGTCATTACCGTCGTGAAGTAATCGTAATGATTGTCTTCAGCGTATTTCATTGAGACATCCATGCGCATGTCGAAGCATACCGTACATCTTTCCCCGCCTTCAGGTGAATCCTTATAGGGAATCATTTTTTCCCGGTATTCATCCCCATGGTAGGGGTTTTTAATGAGTCTTACCTGGTGAGGATGAGTGCTGTTGTATATTCCAACGTATCTTTCCAGCTCGCTGTAGCGCTTTTCGTATTCGCTTTCCGGATAGATGTTGTCGTTGTAGTAAAACAGCGTCAGGTCAAATATCTCGGAAAGATAGCCTATCGGGTAACAGGCACACATGGCACAGCAGGTATGCATTAACAGGGAAGGTCTCTTTCCTGATGCCCTGATCCTTTCAACTTCTTCCAGCTGGAGGTTGTAGTAATGTCTTCTGTTCTTTTCTCTCATATGATGAACATGCTGTCGCCAAAGGAGAAGAAACGGTATCTCTCCTCGATTGCGTGATGATATGCCTTCCATATCAGTTCCTTGCCGCCGAAGGCACTGATCATCATGATCAGCGTTGACTTTGGCAGATGGAAGTTGGTTATGATGGCATCGGCTGCCTTGAACTGGTAGCCCGGATAAATGAAGATGTCGGTCTCGTCAGTCACGGCCTTGAAGCAGCCGTACTTCTGCCAGACGCTTTCCAGTGTCCTTACTGATGTCGTACCGACGCAGACGATTCTCTGACCGTTATTGCGGGCATTTGTCAGTATCTGTGCGGCTTCTTCGGAGATCTCGTAATGCTCACTGTGCATGTGATGGTCATTGATGTCATCAACCTGTACGGGTCTGAAGGTACCCAGACCGATGTGCAGGGTGATGTCTACGAACCTGCATCCCTTGGCTTCGATCTTCTGGATCAGCTCATTGGTAAAGTGCAGACCGGCTGTCGGGGCAGCAGCGCTGCCTTCAACCTTAGAATATACCGTCTGATATCTTTCCGGGTCACTGGGCTTTTCCCTGATGTATGGAGGCAACGGTACTTCGCCAAGTTTGTCGAGTACTTCCATGAAGATGCCGTCATATTTCATCTTAAGGAATCTTTTACGCCGGCCTCGCCATATTCAACGAATTCAGCCTTTAATAAGCCGTCACCGAAGTCTATTACCGTTCCCGGCTTTACGACCTTGGCATTGCCAACCAATGTTTCCCAGACGTCGTTGCCGGTATCTCTCAATAACAGCACCTCAACGTGAGCACCGGTTACTTCCTTGACGCCGAACAGTCTGGCCGGAATGACTCTGGTGTTGTTTCTGACGATGATGTCATCAGGGCGCAGTAAATCAACGATGTCACTGAAATGGTGATCCTCGTATGTTCCTTCTTTTCTGTTTACCACCAGCAGGCGTGATGCGCTTCTGTCCTTTAACGGGGTCTGGGCGATCAGTTCCTGCGGCAGTTCAAAATCAAAATCTTCAGTTCTCATCAGAAACCTCTTGAATCTATGGCGTTAAGGTTATGTCTCTTGAAGAAGGCATCCTTGAAGTCGCCGAATCTGTCTTCCTTTATGGCTGTCCTGGCGTCTTCCATCAGCTTGATGAGGAAGCGCAGGTTGTGTATTGACAGTAATCTGGAACCCAATCCCTCATTGCACCTGAAGAGGTGTCTGAGGTAGGCTCTTGAATAGTTCTTACAGGTATAGCAGTCGCATTCCGGATCAAGAGGTCCGAAGTCATACTCATATTCCTGTTTCTTTATCGTTATTCTGCCCTGAGAAGTCATCAGGGTGCCGTGTCTGGCAATTCTGGTCGGCAATACGCAGTCAAACATGTCGACGTTGCGCAGGATGCCTTCCAGTAAGGAGTCAGTGCTGCCGACGCCCATCAGGTACTTGACGCTTTCCTTTGGCAGTTCAGCCAGGGAGTAGTCGATCATCTTGTACATCGTTTCCTTGGTCTCGCCGACGGAGGTTCCGCCGATGGCATAGCCTTCAAAGGCATCCATCTTTACCAGTTCCCTGGCGCAGTATCTTCTGATGTCTTCGAATTCACCGCCCTGAACGATGCCGAACAGTCCCTGTTCCCCGACTCTGGAATGAGTCTTTACACATCTTTCAGCCCAGCGTAACGTTCTGTCTACGCTGTCCTGCATGTACTCGCGCGTAGAAGGATATGGCGGACATTCGTCAAAGCTCATGATGATGTCAGCACCCAGTTTGTTCTGTATCTCAATTGATTTCTCAGGTGACAAAAAGAGAGTAGAGCCGTCAAGGTGACTTTTGAAGGTGACGCCTTCTTCCTTGATCTTACGGCGGTCAGCCAGTGAAAAGACCTGGAACCCGCCGCAGTCCGTGAGCATCGGTCTGTCCAGATGCATGAACTTCTGCAGACCTCCGGCAGCTGCCACTACGTCTTCACCCGGTCTTAACCAGCAGTGATAGGTATTGGCTAATACGACCCCGGCTCCCATGTCATAGAGTTCTTCCGGGGAAATGAACTTGACGGTTGCGGCTGTTCCTACCGGCATGAACATCGGTGTTTCCACCGTTCCATGCGGCGTGTGCAGCAAGCCCGTTCTGGCTCCTGTCTGCTTGCAGACGTGTGTTACTTCAAAGGTAATGGCTTTGCTCATGTTAATTCTCTCTTTCAGCCAGTTAATTCTATCACACTGGCCATGTATTTAAAAGTTAATGATGGCGGTAATTGATGCCGGCCTTTCTGGCCTGGCTCATCTGCAGCCGTCTTTCGATCTTATAGAGGTGACCGTCCTTGCGGAAACTGGCTCCTGTCTGCTTGAAGAAGAAGGGAACATCAGCTTCAATGCACTGCCTTCTGATGTTCAGGATCCATTCATAGTCGCATTCTCTGGCCTTATCACCGCTTTCCCCGCCGCAGACTACCAGTTCGATCCTGTCGTCCAGCTGTCCGTGGAAGTCTATGGGTGTCAGTAACGGTTCACAGATAACTTCCCGGTGTTTAATGGGCAGGGACATGAAGATGGGATATCTGATGTCGACCTGTCTCTGAGATTCCATCGTGCAGCAGATCGTGACGTTATCATAGCCGTCATTCCAGTCTTCCGGCAGACATTCGTGCATCCGGGCTATTCTCTTGGTAATGATGGTAAAGTTTACGTCGCTTCTTTCCCTGATCATCTTCCAGACTTCCGGGCGCCACTGGTCCGCATCCTCCAGAAAGAAATCCGAGGTCATGCAGCAGTAAACGTGAGAGCCTGAAGGCATCTTATATTCTCCATTGCGTTTCCTGGATACGGGCAGGTTAAAGGAAGCTGTTCTGGTTATGACGGAAGCGTCCTTGCCAATGGAATCATCACGTCTGTAGACATAACAGTTGACACAACCTTCAGAATATCTGTGACACCCGTGCCATGGATTGTATGTTATGGAGCTCATATCAAGATTTTAGCATTAAACATTTGCATATAACAATAAATCAGTTTAATATAAGTATCATGAAAAGACGCAATTTCGGAACAAATGCCCTGCAGCTGGCAATGGCATTCATACTTATATTTTTCGGTGTAATCCTGCAGACAAGCGGGAAGGATACGGTAAAGAACATCTCTCTTGTTCTGATGCTGGTACCGGGCATTGCCATGGTGATCGGATTTGTGATGAATTACTTCACATATCCGTATTACTGGAGTTTTCCTGTTATACTTTTCTGTTTCTGTGCTGCGTGTGACGTAGCCGTTTACTTCATTGCACCGTTCAGTCTTACAACTGTCAGTGTGGTTACCATGATCGTGGTTGACGGTCTGGCTGCCCTGATGGGAACGTTATTCCACCTGTTACATGCAGATATCATCAGATAATGATATCTTTTTTTTGTCCTTTTTCAGGTGCGTTTTGGTTTATTTCCTGCGAATATGTGTTAGAATTAGGGCATTATTCATTTGACTCAGGAGGAAGTTACCATGAGAAAGGATGCCAGAAGAGTAGATGTTTCGGCCCTGATGCAGTGCTGCATTGACCTCAAGCCGAAAAGATATGAAAACGAAGTTTACATTAACCGTAAGATAGATGTTACCAATCTTGTCAGATTCATTGAGCAGAAGAAGGAAGAGGGAATTCATTATACCTATTTCCATGCCTTCCTGACTGCCATCGGCAAGGTGATTTATAACAGGCCGAAACTGAACCGTTTCATCAGCAACCGTCACATGTACGAACACAACGAGATACTGCTGTCTTTCGTTGCCAAGATGACTCTTGATGACAAGTCAGAGGAACTCATGCTGGTAGTACCGGTCAATGAGAATGACAATATTGAAACCATCGCTGCCAGTACTGCCGAAAAGGTCAGTAAGCTGCGTGGCGCCAGGGCTGAGAAAGCCGGAGCCAATAATGCCGTTGATACCCTGGGCAAGCTGCCCAACATCATCCGGGTACCGATATTCGGTGTGCTGAAACTATTGGGCAGATACGGCATGTTACCGGCATCTCTTACCGGCAATAACATCTATTTCACCAGCATGATCATTTCCAATCTGGGTTCGATCCGCTGCGGGGCAATCTATCACAACCTGGCTGATTTCGGAACCTGTTCCGGCCTGACGACGATAGGTGAGATATCAACCGAGAAGGTGATCATGGAGGACGGCAGTGAGGAGATCCGCAAGATGTGCGAGTTTGGCGTTACTCTTGATGAAAGAATAGCTGACGGTTTCTACTTTGCCAGAAGCGTAGCCATGATCGAGCACATTCTGCAGAACCCGGAATTACTGGAAGAGCCTGCCGGGAAGAAGATTACATTATAGAACAAAAAAACAGATGGTTTCCCATCTGTTTTTATTTTCAATGGCGCCTAAAATAGGACTCGAACCTATGACCGATCGGTTAACAGCCGATTGCTCTACCGACTGAGCTATTTAGGCAGCGAAGATAATATAGCACAATATCAAGGTTAAATCAAGTGATAATGTTTAAATTATCCTTCCGTTTAGGTATAATTTCAGTAAGGCGGTTTTTATATGAAAGTATGTGTTTTCGGTGCCAGCAGTGATGACATCAGAGATGTTTACGTCAGAGAAACGGAACACCTCGGTGAACTGATGGGGCAAAATGACATGGACCTGGTCTTCGGCGGCGGTCAGCACGGTCTGATGGGGGCAGCTGCCAGAGGTGTGAGAAGAAGCAATGGCCGTGTCATCAGCATAAGCCCGTTCATATTCAACGAGGATGACATTCTTTTCCATGACTTCAGCGAACTCTATCTGACCAGGGACCTGATTGAAAGAAAGCAGCTGATGCTGGAGATTTCTGACAGCTTCGTTGCAGTACCAGGCGGCATTGGAACCATCGATGAACTGTTTGAGGTATATGCTCAGAGCCATCTGGGCTATTACCGCAAGCCTCTCATCCTGTTTAACATCAACGGCTATTTTGATAAGCTGTGGCAGTTTGTCTGTGAATCTCATGAAGAGGGGTTCATATCAGATGACGGCATGCAGCACTGCCGTGTGGCAGACAGCGCTGAAGAGGTGATCCGCCTGTTGAAAGATAAGACTCTTACATGGTGATTACATGAATGATGAATTAAGAAACTTTACCAAGAGAATACTGATCGTATGTGCAGTGCTTCTGATCGGCGTCATAGTCGTACTGGAGAGAAGCGTAATACTGGGTGCCGTCGTCAAGGTGATCAATGCGATGTCATCACTTTTGCTTGGCTTCATAATAGCCTTTGTTCTGAACATTCCGATGAAAAAGCTGGAGAAGCTCTTCGCCAGGAAGATCGATCCGGAAAAGAAGAAACTCATCAGAACGCTGGCCATTATTACGACCTATGTCAGTGCACTGTTAATAATCGTACTGCTGATTTCGATCATCGTACCTCAGCTGATCAACAGTGTTACCATGCTGGCAGCCAACCTGCCGCAGTACATCGTAACGGTTCTGGAATTTCTGAACGGGCTGTTTGACAAGCTGGGATTAAGCATCCACTTCTCTACCGACCTGATCGGCAATGACTTCATTTCCGGTCTGACTGAACTGATCAAGGGACTGATTCCGGCCGGCAGTACCGAGAGTTTCCTTGAATGGCTGGCATCACTGGATCTGGGCATATTCAGCGACATCGGTACGGGAGCAGCCAAGGTGTTCAGCGTGCTGTTTGACATCTTCATGGGCATCGTCTTCAGCATTTACCTGCTCATTTCCAAGGAAACATTCAAGCAGCAGGTCATCAACATCTCCCGCGCCTATACGAACCCGGTCAACGGCGAACAGTCCATCGCCTTCTGCAATATCGTCACGCTCCATGACGAACCCACCGGTGACCCCCGCAGCGCCATCCTGCTGCGCATCCTGCCGCTGGCGGAACTGGAGCAGAAATGGGTCTTCCCGCAGGAAGAGTTCGGAAGCGCCGAGCCTTCCATCATCGATACGGACGGCAATTATATCATCAAGGGTCATTCCTACAAGAATTCCAGCTTCTTTGAGTTTTACAGATCCTACAACACGCTGGACCCTGCCGCTGCGCAGGAGTTCTTCAACAGCATCACCTCTTCGACCGGTTCGTTCTTCATGAGCAATTCCCGCGGGGAGGAATGCATCCTCGCCTATACCCCGGTGGAAGCAGCGGGAGGATGGTCTTTCCTCAGCCTGATGCCGGCGAAGGACCTGACCGTCAATACGCAGAACTGGCGGCTGATCGGTTTTATTGCCGCCGGCCTGCTGGTCCTGTTCCTGTTCGATATGGCAGTCGTGCTCTATTTCAACAAGAAACTTCAGGCGGCAGCCATAGAAGCGGAAGTAGCAAACAAGGCGAAGACCGATTTCCTCTCCACGATGTCCCATGATATCCGCACGCCGATGAACGCGATCATCGGCCTTACGGCGATCGCGGAAAAGAATCTCGGCGATACGGAATCGGTGGGAGAGAATCTGCGGAAGATCTCCATGGCCAGCAATCACCTGCTTACCCTGATCAACGATATTCTGGACATCTCCAAGGTCGAGAGCGGAAAGCTGAATCTCAGCCCGCTGACCTTCTCCATCGTCGAAACGGTGGAAAATCTC
>ONPK01000068.1 GCA_900319675.1 uncultured Bacillota bacterium | reverse complement strand
CCATGACCGGTAACTTCTACCTGTGGGTCGCTGAACAGAAGTCATTTGACCTTTTCGAAAAGGACCTTCAGCAGCTTAACATCATTCTGAAATGAAAAAGATTCCCTCGGGAATCTTTTAATATGTTCTTTCCTTTGTGATCAGATCAGCCAGGAATTCAAAGCCGTAATCCTCAAGAGCTTTTCTTAATTCCTCATTTGCCGAAGAGAACGTACAGGTTATCTGCGGTATGTTTCTGACCTTAGCCAAGGCAACCGCAAAGTCAATTGCCTTTTCATAATCACCCTTCATCACGCTGATGAAGAGCTTACTGCCATGCTGGAATCTGGATCCGACACCTATTACCGTACCGTCGCATTCATAGAAATGCCCCTGATCTGCCAGGGCCTTTATGTTGGTCTCATTGATGCGGTACATGGTCCTGTTAATGGACAGGAATCCGTCATATTCATCCTTCAACGGAAGTACCAGTTCAGTTGCCCTTTTCCAGTCGGCATATCTGAAGCCATGACTTTCCCTGTCATCAGTGACATTGTAGAAATACTCCCTGAACTCATGGGTATTCGTCAGGCCGTATTTCTCAGCCAGTGATGCGCTTCTGACGTTTCTGGGACCGGTGTACATTGAGAAAGTCGGACAGTGGTATTCATTTTCCACCAGATCAATGGCCTTTTCATACAATGCCTTGCCCACCCCCTGTTTCTGATGGTCAGGATGTACTCTCAGAGCCTCAAACCAGCCGCAGCCTTCTGATGGTCAGGATGTACTCTCAGAGCCTCAAACCAGCCGCAGCCGTCAGGAAGTATGGCCACATGGGCAATGCCGACCATTGTTCCATTGTCATAGGCGCACAGAAAGGCGCCTTCACTGTTCATGAAGTAATTCCAGGCCGTATCCACATAGGTATAGTTACCCATTGTTGCCTTCTCTATGGCTGATACCTCTTCAAGGTCATCATACCGAGCTATTCTGATTTCATGTTTCATAATAAGAACCTCAAGAACATTCTAGCAGAAACAACCAGACAACATGAAAAAAGTACCCTGATTAAGGGTACTTGATTCTTTTAATGTGCTCTTAAGGCCTTTCTTCTTCTGATGATCTCGATGATCGCCATCATGCTCATCAGATTCATTGCCGCATACAGCATCAGGTTACCGTTGTCGCCGGTCTCCGGTGAATCGGCATCAGACTTCAGTGCCTTGATGCTTACAACAACGGTAACACCGTTCTCGGTTATCTTAACCGTATAGGTGTCAGTGACCTTGTAACCATCAGGAAGCTTAGCTGCCTTTATGGTGTATTCACCATATGGCAGATCAGTGATCTCATAGGTGCCGTCAGCCTTTTCAACTAATGTGCCGACCTTTTCATCACCTGAGAAGATCTCAAATGCAGCACCTGCCAATGGTTTGTCATCCGGTCCTGTCAGCTTGACGTCGACATTGCCGCGGATCAGCTTATTGACCATTTCAATCTCGAAGACCTCACCGTTGCTCTCAGCGGTTATCGGATATTCGGCCTCATTCAGGGCGTAGCTCTCGGGAGCCTCAATTTCCTTAACGACATATTCGCCATCCTGCAGATTGGTGAAGAGGAACTCGCCGTCTTCATCGCTCTCTGCTCTCATGACTTCATTGCCTTCGGAATCGAACAGTCCGATTACAGCCCCCTTCAACGGTTCGCCGTTTTCATCCAGTTTCGTGCCTGAGACCATGTCAGGAATGATTTCTTCCGGATTCAGAACATAGACCACTTCATTGGACTGGATGTTGCCGTCCTTATCCACAAGTGCGAAGTAGATGCCCAGTAAGCCGTCCTTCAGACCGTCCTTCCAGACCTGATCCATGTCAAGTTCATAGGTGTATACCAGATCGACCGGATCTTCGCCATCATACTTCAGCAGCTTTTCCCTGGTTGGAAGACTGTAGGTCTTTATGACTTCCGCAGCCTCCGGATCTTCATAGCGGAATTCAGCTCTGATAAGTGGTGTATCCTCACCGACAAAGGTATTGTTCGTTATTCTGAGGCCGACATAGTGCTTGTCGCCGATCAGGTCATTTCTGGCTTCCAGGGTCATGTTGTCTGCCTTCATTACGGCTGAATTGATGATCTCATCCATGTCGCCGTCATAGTAGTACTCCGGCAGAACCTCAACGATTATCTCATGTTCACTGCTGTTCTCCCAGCTGGCATCCGGCCTGATCATTAATGCCAGACTTGCCTGATCACCGGTATACAGTCCCTTCGGATAGAAGTAATCGGAATCGGTGTAATCCCTTGTTCCATCAGTAATGGTCAGAACATGACCCTGTTCATCGGTAACTCTGAACATTACCGGGCCTTCAATGGCATAGCCGTAGTTCTTGTAGGTTACGTTGGCTACCAGGTATGGTGAACCGTTTCTGAAGATGTAGTCAGGAATCTTTACATCCGTTACGCGCATGCCTCTTTCAGCGTTCTGTTTCCATAAGCGCAGGTTGGATGCCTCGTCGGCTTCATCGTACACAGGGTCGAAGTCATGATCATCGTCATCATCGCCTTCTGCCAGTATTACGGCATCTTCCTCACTAACAGCTGCCATCAGCATGACAGGCTCACTTACTTCCTCTGTGATCTCTTCAGTCAGTTCTTCACTTTCAACCGGAGCGATGCTCTCTGTTTCGATCTGAGGCAATGCCTCTGTTTCTCCAGCAGTATTGTCTTCCGTCTCAACGACCGGTTCAGCTTCCTGCGTCTCAGCTACTGCCGTTGCGATCGGGCTGTAGACAGTCCTGTTGGCATCGATCGGTGAACTGTAGACTACTGAAAGTCCCTTTGATTCACACAGATCCGGGTTGTAGGCGGCCGTGAAGTTGGTTATCCTGTCACCCTTGGCAAAGCTCAGAGCCAATGGACCGTGCAGCCAGGCTTTTTCCCAGTTATAGCCGGCTTCGGTTATTAACGTATGGAGCAGCAGCTTGTTGCTGCTCTTGGTTTCCGTCCAGTTCTCGGTATCAATGTCATAGCTGTCAACGACACCGATGATGTAGATGGCTGACTGGTTATTGTTGGTTATCATGGTATAGCGGCCATCCGTAGATACCATTCCCTCGCCGTTTTCTACCGGGGCGACTATCCAGGAGTAGTCTATCGGATCATGACCGGACTTATACATCCAGTAAACGGTATTGCCGGAAATGAAGTAGTTACGGCCGTTGATGTACTGCCAGTTGCTCAGAACCGGATCATAGTTGAAATCCTCAACGTTCTGATCGGAAATGTCAATCTGGAACATGTGAGCCAGGTCTTCCTTGAAAGTACCGTCAGCTTCATAGCCCTTTACGACCAGGGTCTTGTTGGTTGATCTGATCGGATCAGCGACCCAGAATGTCGGTTCTAACGGTAAGGCGCATCCGGTTGAGAAGACCTTGCCGTTTTCGATCGTGCGGTAGTGACGCTCTGACGGATCGTTTATCTCACGGTATGAGATGTAGTTATATGTTATGGTCTGGGAAAGATCCTTCAGACCGGTAACTATCGTTTCAAGCAGCTGAGTATCAGTAGTAACGTCCTCGATCAGCGTTGCTGCATATTCCACGTCACAGATGTCACGGTAACCTGCCGGTCTCGGTGCTGAGTACAGATATCTGCCGCTGTCTGCAGGATCACTGGCAATTTCACTGACGATCGTCTTGGAAGTTTCCAAATTGACGACAATGGCAGCGACCTCAGATGACTTGGCTCTTTCATTCATGTTGGAAGCCGTGTTGTCAACCAGAACGGCGCCGATGTAGGCGTAATCCTGGAATCTCTCATCTGTCTGCGACTTGTTCGGTACGACGACGTATTCTGATACGGACATGTGTCTTGGCAGTTTTACCTGGTAGACCGTTGGCAGGATGTCTCCGGTCGAAGGATCCTGATACTGGTAGACAAGATGGGTCTTTTCGCCATCGGCAACTACTCTGAAGAGAGCCGTATGATTTCTGGTCGCGACGAACTGAGCCTGGTTATCCGGGTAGGTATAGGCATCAACGTTGGTAATGCTTGATGACTCAAGATTAACGTTGTTATTGGCAATCGTGAATGCCGGGTCCGTATCTGCATTGGCATTTAACGGTACCAGTTCATCGGCACACGACTTAAGTGACAGTTGCTTGAACTCAAACTGCAGGTCTTCAGCTGTAAGGTCATCATGTTCACCCCAGCTGTCATAGACCCTCTTGGCCTTGTTTAAGCACTGCAGTCGGATCTGCCCGCTGAAGAACAGCAGATAATAGTTGATTACCATTCCCCAGAACAGGTCAATGAACGAGTGCGGGTCAGCCGTGAATATCGTTGCCGGCCCTTCACCCAGTACCGCCGCTACGTCGACGGAGAAGTAGCCCGTGGCATTGGCACCCAGCACCCCCTTGATTCCTACGCCGCCGAAGATCTCGAGATTGCCCAGGGCATCGATGCGGTTATTCAGATCCCAGCCGTCATCGCTGGTGTATTTCCATTTCTTATCGTACTTTTCCTGGGTAGGCGGTGTCTCGGTAAACAGATTTACCGCCAGGGCAACCTTGATGCCCACGGATAATTCAAAGCCGACATAGATCGGTATGGCAACCGGTCCGGCCATGAAGACGAAGTATTCTGTTATTCCTCCTGCAAAGCCCAGGGAGTAGACGAAACCGCCCTGACCGTAATAGTCATCGGTCTTCTCGTTGTAACAGAGTTTCACGTAGATGGAGAAACTCATTGATATGTCATAGGTCTTGTTCTGGAAAATCTTGAAATGCTCCTTGGAAACAAGACGGGATTTTCCGGAGTTTACCTTCTGGGCATTTTCCCAGAAGCTCTTCTGGAATGTCTCCAGAATGTTCTTGGCATTGGAGAACTGTTTCGGTTTCCAGGACTTTTCAAAAAGTGAACTGTATTTATACTGGGTATTCTGATCCAGGTTGGTTATGTCATATGAAGCCATCAGGATGAATGTTCCATCCGGGAATACGCCGAAGGTAATAGGTACCTGTAAGGCCTGGAAAGTAAAGTTAAGCCATCCGGCACCACCCATTCTGTCCGTGATGTTGCCCTTCGCCGGCTCCTGGGTAAACGGAATTGTTCCCTGGCCGATGCGCGGTGTCTCCAGCGCATTCTTAATGGTCAGATGTTCGAATCTGTAGGATTCATCACCGAACTTAACCGACATTACATCGCCTTCAGCCCACAGGTCAGCACTCTGCTCGACCCATCTCTTGGTTGCGTAATATACTCTGGTATCTGAATCATAGTCATATCCTGAAGACTGGCTGATCGTAAGTACGGTCTTGCCTCTGGTCTCGGAATAAAGTTCAACTGAATCAGGAAGGCTGCGGTCACCGGTCTTGGAAACGATGATCTTCACGGTCATGTCTTCGGTATCCATGTCGACCAGTATCAGATCGGTTTCTTCCGTTGCCAGATCCTTGCCTGAAAGGTCAGCGCCACGGATGTACAGATCATTCTCTCTGGCTTCCTTTAACTGGAAATAGAAGTTGTCACCGGCAGTCAGGGTCTTGTCAAGAACTGACATGGCCCGGTATCCCTCTGCCTGGATGTCCAGTACGCAGTTGTAGATTTCCGGTACCCCGCTGAAAGCCGCGATACCCTTCTTCATGCCGTCAGTGGTTACGACGCTCTTGGTCTCTCTTTCGCCGCCGTCATTCAGATAGGAAATGGTTACCAGTGCTCCCGGTATGCCATTGCCCTCTTCATCCTGAACGATGATGCAGGTGGCATCCTTGTCAACGACATAGATCCAGTCACTGGAATTGGAATCAGTACCCAGTACCTCGACCTTGTCCGTTCTGTTGGCGGTCAGGCCGATCTTACTGCCCTGTAACAGATTGCCGTTCTGCAGATAGGAAGATATGCCGTTGCCCTTTACGAAGCCTTCAATGTTGCCCAGCAAGGTTGCCGTAACGGAATCACTGACCGGTTCAAAGCCCAGTACGTCATCCATGTCATCACTGAACCTGGCCCAGGCTTCATCAGAAAACATTGAGGTTATGACCTCAGCGTCTTCATCTGAGAAGCCATGCATCTCATAGCCTTCCGTATAGTCAGGCAGGCCTTCACCGGTCGTTTCCATCCGTATCCGACCCATTTCCTTTATTTCCTCAGCACTGACACTGCCGCAGACACCGCTGAAAATCATCAATGATGAAACCATCGTGATGAGTAGTCTTCTGAACGCTTTCATGATCCCACTGCCTTCCATAGAGTATTATCCTTATTCATATTTCCTATATTATATAAAAAAACAAGAATATAGAAAACAGAAAAAGAACCCTTTATACAGGGTTCTTTGGTATGTTACAGCACCTTTTCCAGGAACTCCTTTATTCTCGGGTTCTCGGACTGGCTGAAGATGTATTCAGGAGTACCCATGTCAACTATCGAACCGTCTTCCAGGAAGACGATCCTGTCACTGACTTCCCTGGCGAAGTTCATTTCATGAGTAACGATGATCATCGTCATCCCGTCATTTACCAGGTCTCTGATTACGTTGAGTACTTCCTTGATCATCTCAGGGTCCAGGGCGCTGGTCGGTTCGTCAAACAGCATTATCTGCGGTTCCATGCATAAGGCTCTGGCAATGGCCACCCTCTGTTTCTGGCCGCCGGATAGCTTGGAAGGATAGGCATCCTTCTTATCCAGAAGACCAACCCTTTCCAGATACTTCGTGGCCGTATCTTCAGCCTCCTGCTGACTTTTGCCCAGTACATTTACAGGTGCCAGGGTAAGGTTCTGCATTACGGTCATGTTGGCAAACAGGTTGAAGTGCTGGAAGACAAAGCCCATTACCGTTCTTTCCTTCTGGGCAGTCTTGGCATCCTTATAGTTGATGGCCTTGCCATTGATCAGGATGGTTCCCTTATCGGGGGTCTCCAGACCGTTGATGCATCTCAGGACAGTGCTCTTGCCGCTGCCGCTTGGTCCTATTAATGACACCACCTCACCCTTATCAACATGGAGCGAGACATCCTTTACGGCATTGACCTTCCTGTCAAAGGTCTTGGACAGATTCTTAACGTCAATCACTTACGGCCAGCCTCCTCTCCAGTATTCTTGATACGGTAGAAATGATCAGATTAAGGACCAGATATATGCCGCTGGCTACCGTTAACGGCGGCAGGTAGGCATAGTAATTGGCTCCTACGGTCGTCGCCGACTTCATCAGTTCAACTACACCGATCGTTGATAACAAAGATGAGTCCTTGATCAGGGTAATGAACTCACCATGATCGACCCCGTTGATGCCGCTTCTGATCAGCTCCGTGGTATAGGCACCGCTGTTAAGGCCAATGGCCACGATGCCGGTGACTAACGGATCAAACCTGATGGGATGACCGATGATCATCCTGATGATTGCCGGTAAGGCCAGAAATGCGAAGGTTATCTGCATCAGCATCGGGGTGCCTCTTAGTACTTCCACGTATATGGCCGCAATTATGTTGGCAACCTTATTGTGTGACAGTCTGGCAATGGCTCCCAGGGTACCCAGGATGGTTCCGGCCGTAACGGATATCACCGCAATCAGCAGTGACATCCCGGCCCCTTTTAACAGATACAGGAATATGTCCCAGGTTATTATCGAGAAGTCCATCCTACAGACCCCATTTTCCCTTCAGCTGTTCTGATTCACCTGAACTGATGAATTCCTCTACGGCCTTGTTCAGAGCTTCCAGGATGAAGGTGTTACCTTCCTTTACGGTAATGCATAAGTTGTCTTCTGCCAGTTTCTCAGACAGGATCACCAGATTACTGCTGGTTGTGACAAAGCCCTCAGCTACCTTTTCATCGCAGACAACGGCATCGATCTGGTCGTTCTTCAGCATTTCAAACTGCTGCAGGTAGTCACCCGGAGATACCATCGTTACACCGGCGATCTGGCTGGCTGCCTCATAGCCTACGGTACCGTCGCCGGCTGCAACTGTCTTGCCGTTAAGGTCATTCAGACTGTTAATGCCTGAGTCCTTCTGAACGACGATGACCTGAGCAGACAGGTAATACGGCGAGGTAAACAGACACTGTCTTGCCGGATCGTATGAGAAGGCAGCGACGCCAATGTCAACCTGTCCTGTCTGCAGGGCTGAGATGATCGTGGAGAAGTCCATCTGCACGAAGTCAACAACATATGTCTTGCCATCTTCGGTCTTGATCTTTGAGGCAAGTGAGTTTGCCATGTCGACGTCGTAACCAATCAGATTGTTTGACGTATCAAGTGATTCAAATGGCGGATAGTCAGCTGAGATGCCGACAACCAGAGTTCCTGCCTTGAGTACCTGATCATCTATGGAATCAGCAGGTTCATCCTTCTTATCATTGCCGCCGCATCCGGCGAGCACCAGCAAGCATGTAATTAATATGATTATTATCTTTTTCATTTTTCCTTTTCCTTTCTTATTTCGTTACTATGGCGAAGTCTTCAAATTCGTATTTCTTCAAACCCTTATCATCGGTTATGTAGGTAAGACTTCCCTCGTCTATCTTATCGAATGCCTCGGCCACCTTCAGTAATTCAATTCCCGGCCTT
>ONPK01000055.1 GCA_900319675.1 uncultured Bacillota bacterium | reverse complement strand
GGCATTTGGAGCAAGACCGTTAAGAAGGTACATCCAGCAGCACATTGAAACACTCTTGGCATACAAGATAATTGAAGACAACATAACAACTGAAACCACTCTGGTCCTTGACTGGGATGGCGAACAGTATACTGTTGAAGAAAAGACACATAATGGCGGATCATTAGCTTAATCCGCCTTTTTTTGTACCTATTACCTGATTGAATGTAGCTCTCAACATTGATAAAATTATAAGAGTATGAGGGCTTTTTTATGATTTTACCGGAGAATTATACCAGCAAGCTGGATCTGCTGCAGACGGAGATAGCAATCAAGCTGGTTAAGGATACATTTGAAAGACAGCTGGCAAGACATCTGAGTCTGACCAGAGTATCTGCACCGTTAATGGTTTATGCGGATTCAGGACTTAATGATAACCTGAATGGATATGAGAGACCGATTGACTTTGACGTTCCGGCCCTTGGCGACAGAGAACTTGAGATAGTTCATTCCTTGGCCAAGTGGAAGAGAATGGCATTGAAAAATTACGGTATCAGACGCTTCAAGGGCATATATACAGACATGAATGCCATAAGAAGGGATGAGAGCCTGGATAATCTTCATTCAATATACGTTGACCAGTGGGACTGGGAAAAGGTAATCGAAGACGAAGACAGAAATCTTGATTTCCTCAAGGGTACAGTCGACAGAATCATGAAGGCCATAATGGATACCGAGGATGCAATCAGACAGAACTATCCAGAACTGGACATCATCGTAAAGCAGCCAGACGTATTCTACATTACTTCAAAGGAACTGTATGAAATGTATCCTGATCTTTCCAGCAAGGAACGTGAAGACAGGATTGTAAAGGATAAGAAGACTGTATTCATCATGCAGATAGGCGACAAACTGCCGGATGGCAAGCCGCATGATGGCAGGGCACCTGACTATGATGACTGGCAGCTGAACGGTGACCTGCTGATCTGGTATGACGTTCTGAATACTGCAGTAGAACTGTCAAGCATGGGCATAAGAGTCAATAAGGATTCTCTTGTTGATCAGCTGCAGAAATCCGGAAAGATGGAAAGAATGGAACTGCCGTATCACAAGGCTCTGATGAATGATGAATTACCGCTTACCATGGGTGGTGGAATTGGTCAATCAAGACTTTGTATGTTATTATTAAATAAAGCACACGTAGGTGAAGTACAGGCTTCGGTATGGCCTGATAACATGATAATGGAATGTCATAAGAAGAACATTGAATTATTATAGGGAGGATAATATGAGAGTTGCAATTTTAGGTACCGGAAACATCAGCAAGGAGTTCATGAATGCCAGCAGAATCGCTGAAGTCGAAGTATGTGCAGTCTATCACAGAGAAATGGCCAAGGCCGCAGCCTTTGCCGAAAACTATGGCATACCGGCATATTTCGATGACTACGACGAAATGCTGAAGCAGGATTTCTTTGATACGGTATACACAGGTCTGCCAAACAGCCTGCATTACCCATATGCAAAGAAGGCATTATGCGCTGGAAAGAACGTCCTCATTGAAAAGCCGTTCTGTTCCAATCTGGCAGAATTCGATGAACTGGTCAATCTCAGTCATGAACACAATGTTTATCTGATCGAAATGGACAGAGTTACATCACTGCCTAACTTCGGCGTTATCAGAGATCATCTGGGAGAACTGGGACCAATCAGAGCAGTTACGATTGACTATGCACAGTATTCACGCAAGTATGATGACTATCTGAATGGAAAGATCAGCAACGTATTTACCACTGAATTCTCAGGCGGTGTTCTGAGCGACCTGCTTGTATATTGCGTTAACTATACTGTTGCCTTATTCGGTAAGCCAACCAACCTCATCTACGTCGTTGACAAGCTTTCTACAGGTATTGACATCAGCGGTGCTCTCGTCATGAAGTATCCGGGATTCATCGCTACACTGACAGGCTCAAAGAACTCTATCGGTGACAAGAGATCTACGATCCAGGGTGAATGGGGCACGATCATGTGCGATACCGTACCAAGCGTTCTGAAGGACGTTGATAAGGTAACAAGACAGGGTACTGAAAGAATTTCCGTATATGAGGAATATGACGGTACCACATACACTCTGTTTGAAATGAAGAGAATCATTGACAACGATGACAGAGCAGCCGGAGAAATCAGACTTGCTCAGTCAAGAAAAGTCATGGAAGTACTGCAGTCAGCAAGAAGGAGTGCAGGCATAGTCTTTGAGGCCGATAACAGATAACATGAAAACAGCAATTGCGCAGTTAAACATAAAAAACGGACAGCTGTCCCTTAACTTTCAGAAGATCAGACTTCTTGTTGATGAAGCAAAGAAGCAGCAGGCTGAGCTGATAGTCTTTCCAGCGCTTTCCATATCCGGATTGTGCGTAGGGGACAGATGGCTGGAAGAAGATTTCAACTCTTCCATTGAGCATTACAATGATGAGTTAGTAAAGCTGGCAGATGGCATAGACATTCTGTTCGGCAGTATTCATCGTCAGCATGGCATGCGTTTCAGCGCAGCGTATCTGGCCAGCAATCAGCAGCTTGTAAAGGCAAATACCGGCCTTGATGCCGTACTGAAGGATGAACCATCACATTTCAGAGGCTTTGATGAGGAAAAATGGTTCTCATACGGTGGAGGAAATCAGTACTTTGACTATAAGGGAATCAAGATGGGAGTTACTCTCAGCGATGAGTTTACAGCCAATGATAAGGTAGATTTACAGGTAATCATTGCTGACAGGCCTTATACGATAGCCCCAGTTAAGAAAAGCAAGGGCAGATATCTATTTGTCAACAGTGTAGGCTCGCAGAACACCGGTCATTCATTATTCGTGATGAGCGGCAACAGCGGCTATTACGAAGACGGAAAGAAACTCTGGGGCTGCGATGCTTCATTTGAACAGCAGCTTGTTGTCAGAGATCTGGAGTGCAGGGAAGATGTACCGTATGAACAGTTACTGCTGGACGCATTATGCAGCGGCATCAAGGAATTTGATCAGGAACAGTTTTCTGCTTCCATGAAATGGGTCATTGGCCTTTCAGGCGGACTTGACAGTTCAGTTTCTGCTGCTCTGTTAGTTAGAGCACTAGGCGCTGACAGAGTTGTCGGATACAACATGGCAACGCATTACAACAGCATCCAGACCAAGGACAATGCCAGAAATCTGGCAAACAGACTTGGCATGAAGATCCGTGAAGGCAGCATTGAACCGATCGTTGACGCTACGGTAAAGGTGCTGGCTGAATATGGCTATGATGAGGAATATCCGTCTTTGATATATGAAAACATCCAGGCAAGAATTAGAGGACACATGCTTTCAAGCTTTGCCTCAGTTGAAAACGGAGTAATCATCAATAACGGCAATAAGGTCGAGACAGCTTTGGGTTACTGTACACTGTACGGTGATTCAATCGGAGCCTTGTCACCATTGGCCGATCTCACCAAGGTACAGATGTTTGATCTGTCCAGAGAGATAAACGCTGCTTATGGCAGGGAGGTAATTCCTCTGAATCTTCTGCCTGAAGTCAGCGAAGATGGCATGAAGTGGGAAACACCTCCATCAGCTGAATTAAGAGACAATCAGAGAGACCCGATGAAGTGGTTCTATCATGACTACGTAATAGACCATATCATGGCTGACCCAGATTATCTTGTTAAGCTCATGAAGCAGTATCTTTCAAGATCTATCTACAAGACGGAAATCGGCCGCTGGATAAAGTACTATGGACTTGAAGATCCAGCTGCATTCATTGAAGACGTTGAATGGATCAGAAAGAACATGCAGAGAAACATCTTCAAGCGTGTTCAGGCACCTCCTGTAATCGCAGTTACTGACTATGCCTTCGGCTCTACCCGCTATGAAACTCAGGGCAGGATAGATAACGGCATGGAGTATGAAAAGTTGAAACAGGAAATACTGCAGATGAAATAAAGAAAGGATCATTCCTTTCTTTTTTATGCCTGTATTCTGACATGTACAAACAATGGTTATCCTATTTGTATGTATGATGTTATAATTTTTAAAAAGGGACAAATATGAACATCGAAAAAAACAGACATCTGATCATTCTTGACACATTGACCAAAGCCAGTAAGCCGGTAACAGCAGAGCAGCTGGCTGATTTGTCACGCTCAAGCATCAGGACTCCTAATGAATCTTGAAGCCATGATGAGGGTCTTCTACAACCGTTCAATTGAAGAGACCAACCGCAGAATGTACATAGTTCAGCGTATCCTTGCAGAAGAGGAACTGAAGATAGACGATATCTGTGACGCACTGTTCATTTCCCGCTCAGCCATAAGCAGGGACATAGATTGGGCAACCGCTTTTCTGAATTCATATGATCTCAGTGTTCAGCATGTTCCTGGCAGGGGGCTAGTTTTGTCCGGCAATGAACTGCACATAAGGAAAGCAATGACAGAAGTTCACTGTTCCCAGTATCACGACTTTCAGCAGCTGTATCCATATGAACCTTTCAATCACCTGTTCTATGATGACAGACAGGTTTATGAAGATGTTCGCCATGCTTTTCTAGCCATATTACGGAACACATGCATATCCATTGATGACCTGGCTGCCAAAAAAATACCGACATACATGTGTCTGGCAAATAACAGGATAAGGCAGGGGAGGCTCATTAAGCTCGATGAATCGATCATAAATGAAATTACCAGTACCTATGATTACCAAGTCGCTAAGCAGATACTATCAGACCCGATCATTAGAAGTCTGCTGGATTTCCCTGAAGTGGAAGCCATTAATCTGGCCAGACTGATACTGATAAGCCGAGACATAGACATGAGGTCAAAGGGGTTATGCGAGATACCGCTAGCCTATATTATGGAAAATGACAGAATATACAAAAAAATCAAGAAAAAGGCCCTGAACAGGATCGGCAAGTCACTTCTGAAGGCCGAGTTCTTCCGGTTCTTTGAAACCGACATAAAGTCTGTCCAGCTTGAACTGTATCTCCGCCACAGATTTGATTCTACTAAGGAAAAGACGATGATCAATTACATTGAATCAGATGAAACGCTGCTTTCACCGATTCCAATTCAGATGGCACGCATCATGATCGGATATCTTCAGGAAGAGTTCAACGAGGAGATCAATGATCCGACCATAACGTCATACGCTGCTTTGTTTGAACGCATTCTCAAGAAAGTTACTTACCCGTACATGAAGAGAAGAATAATGGTTACCGCGACTGAAGGTCTGGTCTACGGTCAGCACATGAAGGAAAATCTGCTTCGCAGTTATGGAAAGTACATCGACAACATTGACGTTTACAATCTGTATGAAATGAGAAAGGTAAACTTTAATGACTATGACGCAATGCTGCATTCAGGTCATCTGATGTATTACGTTTATCCACTTAAGAGTGTTATATTCAACGAACTGGATTATCAAAATAATCAGAACGTTCTGTTTTCCGAATTATTCAAGGATGGATATGACAGGACAAGAATCACTGAAATCAAGAAAATACTGAACATATATCAGAATGTCAGAATTGACAGCATAGACATGTTCATGGAGAATCTCGCTTTCAGGTATGGAAGCACGGATGATGATTCGAATCAGATAATCAGAGACTACTACGATAACAGAAAGATATTTGACTATTATTCAAACAGACAGAACAGCCTGTTATGTCTGATGAGATACGAGTATACGAAAAAGGAATTCATACACATTTTCATTCCTGAAAATACAGCCACTTATCATGAAAAACTTGATGTCAATTACATAATCGTGGCATCCATAAATCCCGACAACAGTGTTTCCTCAATAAAGATAGATAATCATGTCCTGCAGTATCTGACACAGGTAAACGATGCTGTCTACAGGCTGGTAGAGGATAAGGATACTGTCCTGGAAGAAATGTTTGACAGGATCGTTGAAAGAAACTTCTTTGATTATTAATTGCACCTATATAAGTGCAAATAAGGTACATTGCATCTACTGCGGTATAAAAAATAACATTCAACTATTCATGATTGAATGTTATTTTTTTTGCAGAGGTAAAACAGATGTTAAGAATATTCATTTCGTCTCATGGACATTTTGCCAGTGGCATGAAGAGTTCAGTAGAGATACTTATGGGACCGAATCCAAGAATAACGGTATTTGATGCTTATGTTGATCAGGATTCAGTTCAGGAACATCTTGATGAATTCTACAGTACGGTTGAACCTGATGATCAGGTCCTGCTGTTGTCAGACCTGTATGGGGGCAGTGTAAATCAAGTCATGTACACATACCTTACGAAGCCCAATACAACTCTGATTGCCGGAGTTAATCTGGCGCTGGTACTTGAACTGTCTGTTAAGGAAGAAATTGATCCTGAAGATCTTGAAGCTCTTGTTGAGCAGAGCAGATCAATGCTCAGAATTGTTCCGTTTGATACTTCAGATCAGGAAGAAGAACATGATGATTTTTTCTAAAAAGGAGGTAGAACATTATGTTTAAGCAAATAAGATTAGATGAACGTTTGATTCATGGACAGGTTGCAATCAAGTGGTCACGTCATACTGGCGTTGACAGAATCATCTGCGCAAGCGATGCTGCAGCAGCAAACCCGATCATTCAGAAATCATTGATGATGGCTGCTCCAGCTACATGCAAGACTGCTATCAAGTCTGTAGATGAAGTCATTAAGATGATGGAAAATCCAAAGGCTGCTGATCATGACATTCTGATGTTATGCCAGACACCAGAGGATCTGCTGAGATTATTAAATGAACTTGCAGTTAAGCCTGATTGGGTTAACGTTGGTAACTTCGGCAGAGTAGCTCCAAAGAGACTTGACGGATCAATGAGAAAGACATACGCTCCGAACCTGTACTTGTACGATGATGAAAAAGAAGCGTTAAAGAAGGTTTTGGCCTTAGGCTACAGGACTATCTATCAGACAACTCCTGAAGATACACCAGAACCTTTGGATAAATTACTTGGTTAGTATGAAATAGAAAGGAGAGACTAATCAATTATGGTAGGTGCAGCTTTAAAGTGTGCATTAGTTTATTTCGTATTTGTCTACCTTGATGACCGCTGGCTCGGCTGGCAGACAATTACACGTCCAATCGTTGTTGCTCCAATTACCGGTTTGCTGTTAGGCGACTTCAGAACTGGTATCGTCATGGGTGCTTCATTGGAATCAATCTTCATGGGTATCTCTGCAATCGGTGGTGCAGTACCTGCAGATGCAACTTCTGCTAGTATCATCGCTGTTGCATATACCATCCTTAACGGTGCTTCCCCAGAAGCAGGTTTAGCAATTTCAATGCCAATCGGTGCCGTAATGTCAAGCTTCGGCGCTCTCGAAATGGCTCTGGTTGCTGCTCCATTAGTTCCTTACTGGGAAAAGCTTGCTCAGGAAGATATGAATAAGTTCTGTATCCAGAACTATATCTTCTCAGCATTGTATCAGTTAGTACCGGCTGCAGTAATGTTCGTTGCCATCGCATTTGGTGTTGAAGGATTAAATAACTTCTTACAAATGCTCCCAGGTTGGGTCATGACAGGATTAAATGCTGCATCAGGTATGATGACAGGTGTCGGATTTGCCATCCTGACCAGTATGATCTGGGACGGCGAAGTAGGTATCTTCTTCTTCGTAGGCTACGTATTAGCAGCATACTTACACTTAGACACTCTGGCAATTGCCATCTTGGCAGCTGCAGTTGCAATCACAATGTTCTTCAGCAACAAGAGATTAATTGATGTTAAGAACGAACTGAAGGCTACAGGCGTTCAGGCAGGAGAGGAGGACTTCTTCTAATATGGCAAAGACAACATATACACCAGAAGAACAGGCAATCTTACGTAAGATCTATTTCCGTTCTCACAGATGCTTCATGATGTTCTCAATGGCTAAGATGGAAGCCAACTGCTTCACAATGTGCATGCAGCCAGTTATCGAGTCATTATATCCAGATGACAGAGAAGAACAGAAGGCTTCATACTTAAGACACCAGGCATTCTTCAACACTCATACTTCACCGTTCACATTCATCGCCGGCTTAACATATGCCATGGAAAAGGAACGTAAGGAAGGAAAGGTTGATGCTCAGACAATCGATAACGTTAAGGCAGCCTTAATGGGCCCAACAGCTGGTATGTTCGACTCATTCTGGTTCAACGCCATCCGTGTTATCGCTGCTGGTATTGCCATTGGCTTATGCTCACAGGGTAACTTCTTAGGAACCATCTTATTCATACTGCTTTACGGCGTAACTCAGTCAATTGCCAAGTGGTTCTTATTACAGGCTGGTTACAACCTGGGTACTTCATTCATCGACACAGTATTCAATTCAGGTCTTGTTAACGTTCTGACAAAGTGCGCATCATTAGTTGGTCTTACAATGGTTGGTGCCATGACAGCTAACATGGTTAACGTACCTCTGAACTGGACTGTAAGTACAGGTGCCGGTGACGTAGTAGTAGCTGATATCATCAATGGTATCTTCCCAGGCTTATTAGGCGTCATTCTTGTATTCGTATTAGTAAGACTTATTAAGAAGGGCTTCAGACCAACACAGTTGATCGCTGGCATCTTCGCCATCGCATTACTTGGTGCTCTGTTAAAGATCTTCTAGGATTTATCCAATAATAGAGATGGGGATGCTTCCTCATCTCTATTGCATTTATGAGTCAATAACGTGATTATTGATTGATAAATGTACATAAGTAAAAATAGATCACATCAGGTGATCTTTAAACAGGAGAGATTAATTATGATAACAATGTTAGACTGTATCAGGAGAACCCCACTGAGAGGTTTGATCATTCTTGAAAAAGCGCTGATTAACACAGAAGTACTGAAGGAAGTCATCTGTGATTTCAACGACATCAGAGAAATAGTGCTGATAGGATCAGGATCAAGCTTCAACGCCAGTATTGCTGAACTGGATTTCATCGAAAAAATAACTAATATCCAGACTCATGCATATCTGCCAAATGACTTTGCAAAGAAGACCGTTTACGATGAGAAGGCAGCATACATCTTCGTATCTCAATCCGGCACCTCAACACTGGTAAAGGAACAGATCCTGAAGATCAATGAACTCGGATATCCGACAATAGCCATTACGGATGACGCTGCCAGTCCAATTGCCACAACTGCCAGAGTTCACATTCCTCTGGAAGTCGGTAATGAGGAATTTGGCTACCGCACAGTCGGTTTTTCAGCAACAATGATGACACTGAAGGTTGTTGCTCTCAGAATAGCTCTGGAAAAGAAACTGATCAGTCAGAATGAATTTGAAGAATGTCTGAACGACGGCAGAAAGGCTCTTGAACATCATAATGATGTAGTTGAAGACAGTCTGAAATGGTTTGACAGAAACAAGGAAATACTGAAGCCGTTACGTTCCATCATGTATTACGGTGGTGGCACTCTCCATGGTATAGCAATTGAAGGCGCTCTGAAGTTAATGGAAACACCAAAAATCTATCTGTCTGCCGGATTTGAGGCAGAAGATGGCATCCATGGTCCTTGTTATGCATTCAGAAAGGGAGATGTGATAATCTTCCTGAATGATGGCTGCGAAGACAGGGAATTCGCCGACAGCATGGTAAGATTCTCCAAGAACGAACTGGGAGCCGGATACATGTTCGGACCAGAACCAATTGATGAGAACGACCTGGTCATCAGACCTGTATCTGAATACTTCAAGGAATTAGAATTTGTTCCTTCTGTTCAGGTAATTGCCTATGAAATGGCCATCATCAATAACATTGAAGTACTTGAAATGAGCAAGAGAATTCCTCACGTTTCAACTAAATATATCCAGACTCACAGAGGATAAATCACATATGGGACTATATGTCCCTTTTTTTGTGAAATTATGTGGAATAACCCTGACATATTGAAAAGGCATATGGCGTTTTCTAAAATTATTTTGGGAAATCAATATGGAACACAAGTCTCATAGAATAAGAATTGCCAACATACCTGAAGGAAAGATGATGTATTCTCTTACAGACAGAGTCAAGGGAATCATTATCTGTTTTTGCATTCTTGCAGTTCTGGCTCTGATCCATAAGGAGTATGTCCTGCTAGGCATAAACTTACTGGCGACACTGTACTTTACGTTAAGAAGTGCAAAGATCCTCATCCGGGGATATGATAGTTTCCTTGTTGTCACCGACAGGGATAACGATCAGTACGGCGATATATTATACAATTCTGAAATAAATTACTGGGAATACCGTATCAAGAGCAATTCCAACCAGGTAATGTTCTATCTCTCAGATGGGGAGAAGTATCTGCTTGATCACGACGTAGTAATATCGCTGCATGATTATCTGAGCAAAACCATGCCGGATAAGGAGATTAATCTGAAAGACTTCTTTTTATATATAAACTGATTGAATTGTTTTTTCGTTAATGTATAATAATAAAAAATGATTTGAAAGGGGGATCATATGGCATATTTTTTCAAGGAAGAATCACATACATTCAGTGAATATCTTTTGATTCCTGGCTACTCTGATGAGAACTGCATTCCATCAAATGTCAGCCTCAAGACACCACTGGTAAAGTTCAGAAAAGGTGAAGAACCGGCTTTGCATCTTAACGTTCCGCTGACAAGCGCCATCATGCAGTCAGTATCAGATGACAGAATGGCCATTGCCTTGGCTAAGGAAGGCGGACTGTCATTCATATACGGTAATCAGTCCGTTGCTTCTGAGGCGGCTATGGTTGCCAGAGTTAAGAGCTATAAGGCCGGATTTGTTGTATCAGACTCCAATCTGAAGCAGGATGCAACACTTGAAGATGTACTGAAACTTCTCAAGACAACAGGGCACTCAACAATGGCCGTAACCGACGATGGCACAGCAAACGGCAAGCTTCTGGGTGTTGTTACCAGCCGTGATTACAGAGTATCAAGAATGTCCATGGATACACCTGTCGAAACATTCATGACTCCGTTTGAGAAACTGATATACGGTAAAGAGGGCATAAGCCTTACTGAGGCAAACGACATCATCTGGGATCACAAGCTGAATGCCTTGCCAATCATAAATGACGAACAGAAACTGTGTTACTTCGTATTCAGAAAGGACTATGATTCACACAAGGAAAATCCTGATGAACTGCTGGATGAAAACAAGAGATTCCTGGTAGGCGCTGGCATTAATACCCGTGACTTCATGGAAAGAGTACCGGCACTGGTAGAAGCAGGAGCTGACATTCTCTGTATCGACTCTTCTGAAGGCTTTACAGTCTGGCAGGAGAGAACGATCAAGTGGATCAAGGAAAACTATGGAGACAGTGTTAAAGTTGGTGCAGGCAACGTTGTAGACGCCGAAGGCTTTAACTTCCTGGTAAACGCCGGAGCTGATTTCGTAAAGATCGGCATTGGCGGCGGTTCCATCTGCATTACCCGAGAAACAAAGGGCATAGGACGTGGTCAGGCCTCAGCAGTAATATCTGTTGCCAGAGCAAGACAGGAATACTTTGAAAAGACAGGTATATACGTACCTATCTGTTCTGATGGCGGCATAGTATATGACTATCACATTACGTTAGCCCTGGCAATGGGTGCAGACTTCGTAATGCTGGGCAGATACTTTGCCCGTTTCGATGAATCACCGACCAGCAAACTCATAGTCAATGGAAACTATGTCAAGGAATACTGGGGTGAAGGCAGCAACCGTGCCAGAAACTGGCAGAGATACGAAGATGAAGGTACACTGACATTTGAAGAAGGTGTAGACTCTTATGTTCCATATGCCGGTGCATTAAAGGATAATGTCAGACTAACAGTAGCCAAGATAAAGTCAACAATGACAAACTGCGGTGCTCTTACGATAAAGGAACTGCAGCAGAAGGCTAAACTGACTCTGGTATCAAGCACATCCATCGTTGAGGGCGGTGCTCACGACGTCATAGTCAAGAATAAGGATCAATTCAAGTAGAAGAAATTCTACTTGTTTTGCTTTAGAGAAACTCTAAGTTATACATTGCTGATACATTTTGTTAACATATAAAATCGATTGTGCTAGAATTATAAATATTTTAGGAGGATAAGTCTTATGAGCGGGAATGTACGTCCGGAATCAATGAAGAGAATCGTCAATAAGGAACTGGCTGAAGAATTCATTGAGGAACAGATCAGAGAAATCAGAGAACAGGTCGGAGACAGAAAAGTCTTACTGGCCTTAAGCGGTGGTGTTGACTCAAGCGTAGTAGCTGCCTTACTGATCAAGGCAATCGGCAAGCAGCTTACATGCGTACACGTCAACCATGGTTTATTAAGAAAAGGTGAACCAGAACAGGTCATTGAAGTATTCAGAAATCAGATGGATGCAAACCTCATCTACGTCGATGCAGTAGACCGTTTCCTGGACGCCTTAAAGGGTGTTAGCGAGCCTGAAACAAAGCGTAAGATAATTGGCAAGATCTTCATCGATGTATTCGTAGAAGAGGCCAGAAAGCTTGAAGGCGTTGAACTTCTGGCTCAGGGAACAATATATCCTGACATTCTTGAATCAAAGGGTGTAAAGGCCCATCATAACGTTGGCGGCTTACCTGAAGATCTCAAGTTTGAACTTGTTGAACCTGTAAAGCTCCTTTACAAGGATGAAGTAAGAGTTGTCGGTGAAGCTCTTGGCTTACCGCACAGCATGGTTTACAGACAGCCATTCCCAGGCCCAGGCTTAGGCGTTAGATGTACCGGTGCCATTACCAGAGACCGTCTGAACTCATTAAGAGAAGCTGATGCGATCGTAAGAGAAGAAATTGGAAAGCTGGAGAATCTTCCATGGCAGTTCTTTGCCGTAATTCCTGACATTCAGTCAACCGGAATCAAGGACGGCAAGCGTTACATGGGCTGGCCGGTAGTCATCAGAGCAATTGATACCGTTGATGCCGTTACGGCCAAGAGCGTAATTCTTCCTATTGAAACATTACTGACAATACGTGACAGAATAATCGCTGAGGTTCCAGGTGTTAACCGTGTATTATGGGATTATACAGACAAGCCGGTAAGCACGATCGAGTGGGAATAGACGAAAACATTCAAAAGCCCTTTATTAAAAGGGCTTTTTCTTATTTCATACACTATGTTGATTTGTGATAAAAAAACATATATGTTAAGAATAGGAGATATGTTATGAAGAAGAATTACGAGTATTACAATACTGTCCTTTCGCAATTGGATAGACAGGTAAAAGAAGAAGAGGAAAACATTGAAAAGGCCGCACAATTCTGCGCTGATTCTGTTTGCAACGATAGAATCATTCACGCATTTGGTTGTGGACATTCACAGATGTTTGGTGAAGAAATGTTTTATCGTTCAGGTGGTTTAGTACCAGTTAATGCTATCTTACATCCACATTATTCTTTAGTTCCAAAAGCAAGGATCTCTTCAGCTGTAGAAAGACAGGAAGGATTAGCTGATAAATTCCTGGCAAACTGCAATCACGATAGTAGGGATACAATGATAATTACTTCTATTTCAGGAAGAAATGCTGCAGTTATTGATATGGCAATTGCTGCAAAGAAAATCGGCATGAAAGTTGTTGCTCTAGTATCACAGGAATTTTCCAGCAAGGTTACATCACGTCATTCAAGCGGTAAAAATTTAAAGGATTTCGCAGATGTGGTTATTGATATCAAATGTGTTTACGGAGATGCGTGTTTGGAAATGGAAGGCGTAGATGGCAAATTTGGTGGAACATCTACGATCCTTGCAATGATGGTTGTTGAAATGATCTCAACACGTACAATTGAATTATGTGCCGAAAGAGGATACAACCCTCCAATCTTCGTAAGTGGCAATACTGACATCGGAGATAAATTGAATAACGAAAGAAGTGAAAAATATTCCAAGATTATTCCAACATTATAGTTTGTAAATTTACAGACATTGTCAGGTCAGCTGTGTTAAAAACACATGAAAAGATCAGCCATAAATGTTATCATCACTTCCATCATCATACTCATTTTATGAATGATTCCCGTCAGATCACAACATTAGGATTATGTAAGTGTATGTAAAAAGGAATCCTGTACAGAGGATTCCTTTTCATATGAATCTGTTTAATGTCTTTCTCTGACTTTTCTGATAAACAGGCCTATCAGATAAGCTACCGCAACAATTACGGCAAATAAGAGGAATCCTATCGGATATCCCCAGGTAAGAAATGCATACCAGTCATTTGTGTGAGGCCACTGTCCTCTGCCGTTAATGAGATTGTTTCCAATATAGAACACCCCATACAGTCCCAGAGGAATGCAGGCAATGAAGTTATCCTTCTTGCTGAATTTTTCCTTGCTCCAGAACAGGACTTCCAGGAGGGCAGCTACCGGAACGATGAGATGCATCCAGAAGCTGACGCCGGTAAACATCGGAATGTAGCCAAACAATGGGCCCAAAAATGTCAGTACTACTACCATTGTCAGTGTAACTGAAACAGCTGCGATGTATTTGATCTTCTCATTTCCATTGATCAGCCATACAACGCATGCAGCGGCTTCCAGCAGATTCGACAATACGGTAAAGTACTTCAGTGATGACAGACCTATCGAGGTCAGGGCAGTATCCGTGAATACGAATACCATTTTCAGCCAATTGACCATTACGATGATGAATATGATTATGTTAAGCAGTTTTCTCTTGTTCATATATAATTTCTCTACTAAATTAAGATAACATTTTCTGAATTAATTCTGTGGCATTTGCTCGTAAATAAAAAGCCTTTTATCAAGGCTTCATCATACAATAAACAACTTGTCAATTATCCAGAAAAGCAGATAGAAGACATGAAGGACAACTATTGAGAACAATACAAGTCCAATGGTATATCTGAAACCACCGCCACTTTTTTTCCAGATGATGTCAAGAAGCGGATTTCCATATGTATCACGCAGGAACATGAAGTTTTTATCAAATACCGTATCAACAAAATACATTACTGATACAAGAGCAAGTATCTTCAGAATGCCCATCCACAGTTGAGGATATGATAAGGTCATTTCACCACTGGCAAATCTTGCAATGACATATGCGATGATTAGGCCGTGATAAAGGAACTGATGTATCGTATAGAAATTGAAAGCAGGTAATGTAGAAGTTGTAGGTACTATTATCGCCATGATGGCTGCGGGCAGAAACAGTGTCAATAGCAGAATTGAGAAGAACTCATTTTCCGGATTGACAGAATCTAAGACACAGCTGTAAGCGGCAAAGCTGCAGATCTCCAACGGAAGGTAATCAGTAAACCTTACATCTGAAAACCATATGAGAACCATCTTGATAACTTCTATGATCATAAGGGTAGCGGCAATTGACCTTAACGCGATGATCCTTCCCCCAGCATTTAATCCATGATATACAACGGTGATGATGACAGTAAACAGAACGGTAAGAGCCACCATGAAAAGGTGAGTAGTTGAAAACTGTCCATATCCTAATCCTTCAGGGATGTTATCCCGGTGAGTCCAAAAATGTTTCATATATGTATTCTATGCCTTTTATGATGTAAGGTAAATTCAAAAAAGACCAACTATCTTCAAATTTTGCCAAATCTGATACAAATATTAGTTTTTTTGAGAATCAATGACGATAAAAGAATAACTGTTATCCATTGAACAAAACGAAAAGCACAAAATATATAAATCTGACGGGTTTATGGGATTAATAATGGATTTCAACCCTATTTAAGGCTTTTTTAATGATTTAATGCAAAAAAAAGTATTAAAATTAAATGGGGTGAGGGATATGAAGAAGGTTTTAACTGTTATTGTCCTCTTGTTACTGTTAGGCGCTATAGGAGCAGGTGTATATCTGTTTAACTATTATCATGCCGAAAACAGTTCACTGTACTACATTTCCAGTCCGAAGCATGGAGTAAGCTGTGACATCAGCGGATCCGGGAAGATAATCTTTGTTCCAGGGGAAGAGCCTAAGGCAGGCTTCATATTCTACCAGGGTGCAAAGGTACAGGCAGAAGCCTATGCACCACTATTGGAAAAGCTGGCTGAAAGGGGAATACTCTGTATCCTTCTGGACATCCCTGGAAACTTCCCGTTATTTGGTATAAACGCTGCTGACGGATATGTTTCCAAGTATCCTGACATTCATGACTGGTACGTCGGCGGTCATTCACTAGGCGGTGTAACTGCGACCATGTTCCTGGACAAACATCATGAAGACTTCGACGGTCTTGTGCTGCTGGCTTCTTATCCGTTCTCCAATCTCAGCGATACGCACTTAAGAACTTTATCAGTTTACGGATCAAATGACGGCGTACTGAACCTGAAGAAGTATGAGGATGCCAAAGACAAGCTTACTGCTGACTTTACGGAAATAGTTATCGGCGGTGGCAATCATGCCAACTTCGGTTTCTATGGTGAACAGAAGGATGACGGTACTGCCGGAATTACCAGAAACGAACAGATCGAACTGACCGTCGGATACATTTATGACTTTATAACAAACACCGAAAGAGAGCCGGAAGTTCCAGCTGAGGAAACTCCTGCAGAAGAAACACCGGCTGAAACAACAGAAGGATAAAAAAAATAGAAGATCGCTGATCTTCTATTTTATGTATATGGCCAGGGGAACACCGCGTTCCTTTTCTTTGTAATTCCTGCTGTTCCTGTCTGACAGTTTCAGATATCTCTTGTCATGATACAGGATCTGAGCGGAACCGCCGCCATCAAGATGTACGGCATTTTGCACACCAAGTCTTTCGCATATCAGTTCTGATTCATTAAGTGATGCTCCGCAGCTGTCAACATATTTCTCATATCCGAACTTACCGGCTCCTTCGATCCAGATTATCATCGGATCGTTTTTCCTGTCAGCGCCAATGATCATCCGTGGAGCTCTGTCCCTGTGATAGTTAAGTGGATACAGGGAAGGCGGGAACGATACCGTCCAGGGCTTCCTTATGTCATAAAAAGGAGAGGTAAATCCGCGCTGTCTTTCCCCATTAACAATAACACTGTTACCACACTGAACAGTAAAGGCAATTCCGTTGAGTTTTCCGTATCTGACTGTTCTGTCACTGAATGATGTAACTGCATAGCTGGTCTTTATCACATAGCCGCCTGAAGGTACGGGAGTATTGCCACCTGGCTTCATGGCTATAACCTCATTGTTTACCACGACGATGTCATAACCTCCCTTGGGAGTGATCTTATATGCTGGTCTGGTATAAACCGCAGAGTTGTGTTCATGGAAGATTATCCTGTCGATCATGTACCTTATTCTGAATTCCGACTGCTGATGTATGCTGACAGCACCTTCGTCATCAACAGTCAGAATGTCTCTTTCATGCATTGGAGGGTAGATCACATTCTCATCCTTTACATACATTCCAACCGGAGAACCGATGCGATCATATGGGGTCGATATGTCAGGAAGATCCATTGTAAAGAATGATGAATTCATCTTCAGCGTACATTCAGGCAGATCACTGAGAAAGCCTATAGTGCGTCCAACGGGAAGAATGGTAAGAGTATTAAGCCTTCCTTTCATGACTCTCAGACACTGTCTCTCCTCAAGCAAATCATAAATCAGAGAAACTTTCTCATCATTTATTCTTATCCTGTCGCCATCAACTGTAATGCCGTTTCTGAACAGAAGCGTGCAAGCTGTCAGCTTATCATAAATGAATCCGAATTCTTCATCGTATTCCTCATATTCAAAATCAATGTCCTCAGGCAGATAGAAAAGAATAACAGTTCCAAATATGACTGAATACCTTCTAACGATGTACTTGTCATACAGGTCTGCCAGATTAGCAAAGGCAGCATGGCTGAAAGGAGGCATGATGAAATTCAGAGATTCCCAGCTGTCCGGCTGGACGATCTGTACTCTCTGCTTTTCACCATTCTCGTATGCGTAGGTCCTTATGGTATTTTTCATATGATTCCGTATTTTCTTATAACTGACTCCATGTCAGCAGGGATATCTGATGTTATTGAGATGTTCATGCCAGTTACAGGATGCGTAAAAGTCAGTTTCTGGGCATGCAGTGCCTGTCTCTCCATTATTCTGTTATCTGGATTATAAAGTCTGTCGCCAATCAGAGGATGTCCGATGTGCTTCATGTGTACTCTGATCTGATGAGTCTTTCCGGTTTTCAGGGTAAGCCTTACCAATGACAGTCCGTTTCCTTCGCCTTTTACCTGATAATCCGTTTCCGCATATTCACCGTTTTCATGATCAACGTATCTGATCATTGAAGTACCGTTACGGGTAATAGGGGCACATACGGATCCCTGCTTGTTCCTAAAAATCCCTTCACATATAGCCAGATAATCTCTTCTTATCGTCCTTATTTCAAGACGGTTTATGCAGTGAAACACTGGATCAATGCCCTTGTCTGTAAGGTAGTTCGCCACAGCATTCGCCAGTGTTTCAGTATTATTCAGGCGGGAAGGGTGGATCGGTATGCCGGCCTGCTTGTCAACTACCATGAGATCTTCGTCTTCGTAAAGCACGCTAAGCTTAAGTTCAGTCGCCATTATTCTGGAAACCGTTGGCTTTTCTCGTATGCATACATTTAATTCGTCATCACTTACAAGATGATGATCGGTGTATTTCCTGACACCGTTTACCATTATTCCGTCCTCGTACTTCTTCAGATTGGCTATCAGAGCATGAGAAAACGACTTCTTCTTGAGATAATCCTTAATGGTGATACCTGATTCTTCAGGTTTGATTATGTAAGTAAAATATCTGCTCATCTTTTATTTGACATTTGTTTTGGTCACCCTTATTATAAGACAGGTGAGTTACGATTCACAACTTAAGGAGAAGGCAAATGAGCGTTAAAATCATCGCTGACAGCACATGCGACCTGTCGGCTCAACTCATTGAACAATATGACATTACGATACTGCCGCTTCACATCATCATGGATGAGGAGTCCTATTCTGATGGCGTAGACGTTACCCCGAAGATGATCTATGAATGGTCAGACAAAACGGAACTTACGCCAACGACGTCTGCACCTTCATTACAGGAAGCCATGAACGTCATGTCAAATGCAGCCAGTAAGGACAACGAACTCATCTGTTTTGCCATCAGCAGCGTAATGAGCAGCAGTTACAATGTCATGAGACTGGCAGCTGAAGAACTGGAAATAGCTGACAGAACATATGTCATTGATTCTAAGACGCTTTCATGTGGCATAGGATTACTTATACTGGAAGCCGCAAAGATGGCTCAGAACGGCTTAAATGCAGCCGAGATCAATAACATGATCCTGGAACTTAGAGACAAAGTCAGCGTAAGTTTCGTAGTAGATACCCTGCAGTATCTTTACAGGGGCGGCAGATGCGATGGCATCAGCATGATGGTCGGCAGCGTTCTTCAGCTACACCCGAGGATCTCCGTTGAAAACGGTACGATGCATTCAACAAAGAAATACAGGGGCAGGATGAACAGAGTCATCAACGACTATGTAAATGATCTTGAATATGACATTAACAATGCTGACAGGACCAGCATCTTCATCGTTAATTCCGGATGCGATCAGGGAATAATTGAAGATGTTAAAAGCTACATCGATACCTGCAATTTTGCCAATGTATACTGTGTACCGGCCGGCGGTGTAATATCCAGTCACTGCGGTCCAGGTGCCTTTGGACTGATGTTTCTGAATAAGTAAACAGGAAGAAAAAGCGTTATTATCTGTATTTAGATGTAACGCTTTTATTTATGCTATAATTCTTTTATGGAAATCAGAAAACTGACACTCGACTATTTTGACAGAATTGAAGAAATATATGTATACGCCCGGGAATTCATGCGCCAGACAGGTAATCCGAATCAGTGGCAGGACCGTTTTCCTACGGTAGAAATGACACTCAGAGACATTGAAAACGGTGACCTGTACGGCTTGTTTGAAGGCGATGAACTTGAATGTGTCTTCGCTTACATCTTCGGTCATGATCCTACATACGATTACATTTTCGACGGCCAGTGGCTTGACGAGGAACCATATGGAGTCGTTCACAGAATTGCGTCCTCTTTCAATAGCAAAGGTGCTGGCCGAAAGAGTATTGAATGGGCTTTAAGACAATGCGGAAACCTGAGAATAGATACTCATGAAGACAATAAACCTATGCAGGGAGTATTAAAGAAGATCGGATTTGAATACTGCGGTAAGATCCTGACTCATGATGGAACAGAAAGAGTGGCCTTTCAGAAGAAGATGAATTACCGCCAGGATCTTCTGGAACAGCTCAGGGAATTCAGGCCATACAATGAACAGGAAGAAAATGACCGTAAGACGATGATCTCTCTTCTGGAGAATGTGAGTGACATCTATGAAAGAACAAATGACATTGCTCACATGACGGCATCAGCCTGGATAGTAAACAGGCAGAGAAACATGATCCTGATGGCTTATCATAACATATATGACTCTTTCAGCTGGCTTGGCGGACACGCCGACGGTGATGAAAACCTGCTTGGAGTTGCTCTAAGGGAAGTCAGAGAAGAGAGCGGATTAAAGCATGTGCGGGAATTGTCAGACAGAATCCTTTCACTTGAGATACTGACTGTTGACGGGCACGAAAAGAAGGGCAGATATGTTTCAAGTCATCTGCACGTCAATGTCACTTATCTCATAGAAGCTGATTCTGATGAGGAACTTACCGTTAAGCCTGATGAAAACAAGGCACTGCGCTGGTTTGCCATTGATGAAGCGATAGCTGCCAGCAATGAAAAATGGTTCCGTGAGAGGATCTATTCAAAGCTTAATGCCAGATTGTATCAATACTTAAGGAAGGAACAACATGAAAAAAATAGTTAAAGATTTCAGAAATCTGCTGATCATCTGTCTGCTCGAACTGGTAACAGGCATAGTCGTACTGATCGATCCATTTGGATTCACCAGAACACTCTTAATGATAGTAGGCATAGTACTCGCCATATTCGGCGTAATATTCGGAGTTCAGTATTTCAAGAAGACTCCTGAAGCTGCCAGTCTCAGCAATGATCTGTTCTTCGGAATTCTGCTGGTCATGGCCGGATTGTTCATGCTTGTAAAACCTGATAACATCATTACCGTATTCTCGCTGTTGACGACGCTGTATGGCGTGGGAATCATTGTTTCCGCAATTGCAAAGCTTCAGCAGACCGTTGATCAGCTCAGGCTTAAGAATAAGAAATGGTGGTATTTTGCCATTCTGACGGCAGTAACACTTATCATTGGCATCGTTTCATACACGAATCCGTTCCAGACGATCACCGTCAACTGGAAATTCACCGGTATCTGTCTGATCATACTTGCCATCGCTGATATCGCAACGATCATTCTCAACAGCATGGACATCAAGATCAAGCCGAAACAGACACCAAAACCTGAAGAAATCAAGAAGGAAGATGCAATTGATGCTGAAGTAAAGGTTACGGAAGTATTCAATCCTGCTGAACCGCTTATTGAAAGCGTAGTTAATGAAGCTGCTGATGCTGAGGAAGCCTTTGCAGAAAAAGTGGACATTACTGCCAGCGAAATGGCAGAAGATATCGTTGAGGACGTAAAAGATGAGACTGGCATACAAGAAGATCAGGAATGATACTGATTTTGATCTGAAGGAATTCAAGGAAAGACTGGAAGCTGACAGGACATTCATTGATGAAGAAGGTTCTGATGAACAGCTGATGGAGTTGTTGAGATTCGGTATGGAAGATGACGTAATGGTCGTCGAATCATTGAACGATATATCTGCTGTCAACAAGAAGGTAATGAACATCCTTCAGAACCTTGCCATGAAGAACATGTATATCGAAGCAAGAAAGGAAAACCTTTCAACGGCCAGTGATACCGGCAACGTCATGAATTTCATTCTTTCCATGATGGGGCATCTGGATGGCAAGGAAGAGATAAATTATACTAATACTCCTGAAGAGAAGCATGAGGATGCAGATAAGGAAGGCCTTTTCAAGCAGTTGTACCATCAGTACAAGAGCGGACATCTATCTCCCGTGGCATTCAGAAAGAAACTCCATGTCAGTAAGGAAGAACTGGAAAGGATGATCGACGAATATGAGAATTACTGAGGAGATCGACATTACCGTTGATAATGAGATATACAGCGGCAACTGTAAGTTCATCAATCTTGACGAATATCCGGAAGACATTGATGAATGGGTCATGACCATCAGAAAGGTAATGATCGATGACCAGATAATTGACTGCTTCATCATTAACGGAACAGTTGAGGACAGTTATGGTAACAAGTATGAACAGATCAATCTGTATCTGTTGAAGGACATTTCAGAATCATGTCTGGGAAAGGCGATTTCCTTCCTGGAATCATGATTCTTTTTTCGGAAAAATACTCATCAAATCAATTGTGATGATTATCAGAATTTGCTATATTTATTAGTGTGTTTTTTATGTATAGAACAGGAGAAAATACAGTATGGTAAGAAGAGTAGGAACAGTATCCAGAGGCATTCGTTGCCCGATCATCAGAGAAGGTGACGATCTTGCAAAGATAGTAGTCGACAGCGTTCTGAAGGCTGCTGAAAGTGATGGATTTTCTGTCAGAGACAGAGATGTAATCGCCATTACAGAAAGCATCGTTGCCAGAAGCCAGGGCAACTATGCATCAATTGATGCCATCGGCAAGGATGTAAGAAACAAGTTTGGCGGCGGAACAGTCGGTGTAATTTTCCCGATCTTATCCAGAAACCGCTTTGCCATCTGTCTTAAGGGCATTGCTAGAGGAGCGGACAAGATCGTACTGATGCTGTCATATCCGCGTGATGAGGTAGGCAATCAGCTGCTTACAGAAGATCAGCTGGAAGAAAAGGGCATTGATCCATATTCAGAGGTACTCACGCTTCAGCAGTACAGATCATATTTCGGTACAAATGTACACCCGTTCACAGGTGTTGACTATGTCAGCTACTACAGTGATCTGATCAGAAAAGAAGGCTGTGAAGTTGAAGTGGTATTTGCCAACCACGCAAAGGAAATACTGAATTATACCAAGAAGGTATTATGCTGCGACATTCATACCAGAAAGAGAACCAAGAGACTGCTCAAGGCAGCCGGCGGTGAGATCGTTCTGGGCATGGATGACATCATGACAACAAGCGTTGACGGCAGCGGTTATAACACCTTATACGGTCTGTTAGGTTCTAACAAGTCTACCGAAAACAGCATCAAGCTGTTCCCGAATGACTGCACGGATCTGGTAAACGACATTCAGAAGACTATTCTGGAAAAGACAGGCAAGCATGTCGAAGTAATGGTATATGGCGACGGCGCCTTCAAGGATCCTGTTGGACAGATCTGGGAGCTCGCAGACCCGACAGTATCACCGGCTTCAACTGCAGGACTGAAGGGAACGCCAAATGAGCTTAAGT
>ONPK01000060.1 GCA_900319675.1 uncultured Bacillota bacterium | reverse complement strand
CTTCGCTGCAACAGGTCCCTGGAAAAGGACATATTTGACAAGCTGGCTCTCTTCTGCAACATCAAGAGAGACTGCATAATGGAAAACAGAACTCTGAAGCATCTCTACGAGGCTCCTTTGATGCTGGAAAAGCAGCACTTTGCCGACATCGTCTGCCGGGAGCTGAACCTGAAGGCAGACAGGCCGGATCTTGATGAATGGAAGGATCTGGTAAAAAAGATCAGGCATCTGGAAAAGACCGTAACCATCGGCTTGGTCGGCAAGTACGTTAAGCTCCATGACGCCTACCTGTCCGTTGCTGAAGCCTTAGCCCATGCCGGCTACCACAGTAACGCCAAGGTCATCATAAAGTGGATTGACAGTGAAACCGTAACAACTGATAATGTTTCCAGAAAACTCCACGGCTGTAATGGCATAATCGTTCCCGGCGGCTTCGGTGACCGGGGTATTGAAGGCATGATCGTTACGGCGCAGTACTGCCGGGAAAATGACATTCCCTACCTGGGAATCTGCCTGGGCATGCAGGTTGCCGTAATTGAATATGCAAGGAACGTCTGCAGGCTGAAAGATGCCAATTCCCGGGAATTTGATCCCGACACCGCTCACAAGGTAATTGATTTCCTGCCGTACCAGAATGACATGACCGACAAGGGAGGAACCCTGCGGTTAGGCCACTACGACTGCGTTCTGAAGAAAAACACCAGAATCAGAGAGCAGTACCAGTGCGAATGCATCAGCGAGAGACACAGACACAGATATGAATTCAACAACAGTTACCGAGAACTGTTACAGAATAATGGAATGATCCTGAGTGGGACTTCACCGGATGGCTACATCATTGAAACCATGGAAACGGATAACACCTATTTCATCGGTGTACAGTTTCATCCGGAATTCAAGTCCAGACCAAACAAACCACACCCGTTATTTACGGGTCTCATCGATAATGCCCTGAAGGCAAAGGAGGCAGAATAATGACAGACATCATGAAGACATTTGGCAGTAAGGTATTCAATGACCGCATCATGCGGGAACGTCTCAGCAGGAATACCTATGCAGAACTGCAGAAGACCATAAAGAGAGGAACAACCATCTCTTCAGACATTGCCGGAGAAATAGCCGAGGTAATGAAGGACTGGGCCATTGAAAACGGAGCCACCCACTTTACGCACTGGTTTCACCCGTTAAGCGGAGCCACGGCAGAAAAACATGAAAGCTTCGTTTCGACAGCCGGAGGCGGCCAGATAAAGCTGGAATTCTCGCCAAACAACCTGGTCAAGGGGGAAGCCGATGCCTCATCCTTCCCTTCCGGAGGATTAAGAGACACCTTTGAAGCCAGAGGATATACGGCCTGGGATCCGACATCCTACGCCTTCATCAGAGAAAACATCCTTTACATACCGACCATCTTCTGTTCATACAGCGGGGAGGCACTGGACCACAAGACCCCACTGTTAAGATCAATGGAAGCCCTGAGCACTCAGGCAGTGAGAGTACTGCGATTATTGGGAAACAATGATGTTGACCACGTCAAGGCAACAGCCGGGGCTGAACAGGAATACTTCCTGGTAGACAAGAAGTACTACGATCAGCGTGAAGACCTGCTGTTTACCGGCAGAACGCTCATCGGCGCCATGACCCCTAAGGGTCAGGAAATGAACGACCACTACTACGGTTCGATCAAGACCAGGGTATCTGATTTCATGAAAGATCTGAATCGTGCCTTATGGGAGTTAGGCATACAGGCCAAAACTGAGCACAATGAAGTTGCCCCTTCCCAGCACGAACTGGCCAATAACTTCCTGACGGTCAATGTTTCCGTAGACCAGAACAATCTGACCATGGACGTAATGAAGAAAACAGCCAAGAAACATGGTCTGGAATGCCTGCTGCATGAAAAGCCGTTTGAAGGCATAAACGGAAGCGGCAAGCACAATAACTGGTCTTTGAAGACCGATACCGGTGTCAATCTGCTTGATCCTGGTGAAACACCATCAGAGAATGCCCAGTTCCTTATCTTCCTTTGCGCCGTCATCAAGGCCGTAGACGAATATCAGGATCTCATCAGGATATCAATTGCTTCAGCCGGCAATGACCACCGTCTGGGAGCTTCCGAAGCCCCACCGGCAATCGTCTCCATGTTCGTAGGCGATGACCTGGAAGAGATACTGGAGAGTCTGGAAAACGATACAATGCATAAGGACAGAGGGAGAACGGCCTTCAAGGTAAACGTTCATACCATCCCTTCATTCCCGAAGGACAATACGGACCGTAACCGGACTTCGCCTTTCGCCTTCACCGGCAACAAGTTTGAATTCCGCATGCCCGGTTCAAGTGCATCCATAGCCACGCCTAATACGATTCTGAACACCGTGGTAGCCGAGGAACTCAAGGGTTTCGCTGATAAGCTGGAAAAGTCAGAGGACCTGGAAAACGATCTGCACAATCTGATCAGGGATACGATCAGAAACCACAGAAGGATCATATTCAATGGCAATGGCTATGACGAAAGCTGGATAACTGAAGCTGAAAGAAGAGGATTAAGCAATTATGCCTCCACCCCTGAGGCTCTGGCTCATTATCTTGACGAGAAGAATGTCAGAGTAATGACAGAAAACGGTGTTCTGACCAAAACGGAATGTCTGTCCAGATATGAGATCTATCTGGAAAAGTATTCCAAGACCATCCGTGTAGAAGCCAGCACACTTCTGGACATGACCATGAAGGACATCCTGCCTGCCGTAAACCGTTACGCATCTGAGCTCAAGAAGGATCTTGCATTGGACAGAGAACTCAACATGACATGGGAAGGTTCATACAGTCAAAGTACCGCCTTGAAACTTGGTGAACTCATCAGCGACATATTCTCCGATGCTGAAAAGCTGAAGAAAAAGCTTGCCGGTGTTCCCGACAGGAGTACGCTGGATGTTGCCTTCTACTATCATGACGAGATCATTCCTCTGATGGAATCCATCCGCAGAAACATCGATGAAGCTGAATCACTGACAGCCAGAGAATACTGGCCGATCCCGACCTACAGGGAACTGCTGTTCGGTGTAGATTAAACACAAAAAAGGAAACAGAACGATCTGTTTCCTTTTTTCTTACAGAATGTAATCGGTAATGCAGTCATACCAGTGATAACACTCAACCCCGTTGACTGTTATCTTTTCATTGTCCCTGAGTTTTTCATCAAGTATTTCCTCAAAGTGACTGTAGTTCCATCTCCAGTTGGCCTTGTTGAATCTTCTCCATAAGACCGTACGGCCGGTTCTGTCAATGTACTGTTCCGTGTAGCAGTTTTCATCGTAACAGCCCATGTCCATCAGACATACCGTATCATAGGTCCTGCCGTTGATGGTCACATCATATCTGCCCACGACATCCATGACTCTCTTACTGTCATCAAACTCAACAACCGAACCTTCCCTTTTTATCAGGCCCTTCATCTTCAGATCGGTTTCATTGCCGATGTTCTCCGGACCGAAGCCCCAGTTATTCAGGAAAGCTTCTCCATCCATGAATGTATACAGTTTTTCAACCCCGTCAACCACGTTGGTCTCAGCCAGGTAGCGGCAGTGCGTATCAGTCAGCTGAGCAACGAACTTTCTTTCGGTACGCTTGCGTCCCTGCTTTTCAACAACGTCTATCTTCACTCCGGTAATGCCGTGGATCTCAGCCTTGCCGTTGCACTTCATGTCTATCTGCTCAGTAAGAGTCCTCTCTGGAAAGTCATAGATGCCAAAGCTGATCCTGTTTCCCTCCTTTGGAATGAGAAACCATCCCATCAGTTCTTCCCATTTGGTTTCAAACGGCTCCTTATCTGTCTTTACTATCTCGTAATCGAATATCTTATCCGGTAATTTCATGATTCTGACCTCCTCCTTTGGATACCTGTTCTTAAAGCTGTTTCTGGCTGAGGATATCCGGCTCTTCACCGTACCTTCGGGAATTCCCAGTTTCTCGGCAATCTCCCTTACTGACATCTCCTGGAAGTAATACATGTCCAGCAGTTCCCTTTCATTATCGTCCAATAAATCAAGGGTTTCCCTGACGATGTCAGCTACGCTGCGGTTCACCGTGATGTACTGGATCGCCTCATCATACGGGACCTCACTCACTCTGGCTTTCTTCCGGTAATGGTCATTGACCAGATTACGGCCGATGCTGATGAGCCACGCCCTGAAAGAGCCTTCTTCAGCAAGTGAAGAAAAACCGTTAAACGCCTTCACACATGCCTCCTGCAGGATGTCTTCGGCATCTTCCCGGGAAGATACCTTATATCTGACATATGTTTCCAGCGAACTGTAATGCTCCTTCAATAGTTCCTCAAAGCTTCTCATAAGTATCCTTTCACTAATATAGACGAGTGAAAAATACGATTGGTTCAAAAAACAGGAGAAATTCTCCCGTATTCATTCATTTATTTCCAGGCAGGTACTGACTCCGATCTCTGCTATCCTGCATACCCTGCCAAGCGCCATCTTGGCCTTAAGGTCGGTACAGTGACACGGATAGATGATCTCAATGTCCTCATCCTTCATGTACTGACATACTTCCCTGTTGAGTTCCTCATCATTCTGCATGTGGAAACCGCCGATGATACCGGTAATGTGGTCATTGCCGGTCAGTTTCTTAACATATTCAACAATGTTGATGATGCCGCTGTGAGAACAGGCCGTAATGATGAATGACCCCTTCTTTCCGACATACACCATTGCCGTATCGTCATAGAGATAGTCATTGCCCAACGGCCTGACCTTCTGAATGGTTCTTTCTATTTCACCCAGGTACATGATGTGTTCTGAAATCATCACCGGTTTTCTTTCCCTGTGAACACGGAAGTTTGCCGGCAGCTCTGCAGGCTTTAACGGCATGGAAATGTCAAGGCCGTTATGTTCCTTGTACTCATCGATAAGCGGATGGCAGTACAGGTCAATTTCCTGAGGAAGCTGCCTGATGTATTTCAAGCCTCCGGTATGGTCATTATGGCCATGGGAAAGCACTACCGTATCAACCTTTTCCAGATCAATGTTCATTTTCTTCGCATTGATGACGAAGGCATTTGAATATCCCGTATCAAAGAGGATCTTTCTGTCTCCATCCTCAATGTAAAAACTCAGACCCGGTTCACCAAGGTAATACCTGTCTATCAGTGTGTTGTTATCTACAAGTACCGTCAGTTTCATTGTTACTATTTCCTGTCCTGTTACTAATAATATATCATTTTTGGGACGCATCGGACATCAACAGGCTATCGTAAACCGAAGTTTTAAGTTATAATACCTATGTTTGAGAGGTATTTGTTATGGCAGAAAAGCTAAGTGATCAGGAAATAGTAAGAAGACAGAAGATGCAGGATTTGATCGACAAGGGTATCAAGCCCTTTGGTCATGCCTACAACCGCACCCACCACAGCGCACAGCTGAAGAACCTTTATGGCGAAAAGACAAAGGAAGAACTGGAAGAACTCCAGATCAATGTCAGCGTAGCCGGCAGGATCATGTCAAAGCGCCGCATGGGCAAGATTGGATTCATTCACCTGCTCGATAAGGAAGGCCAGATACAGGTAGTCGTTAACAAGGCAGTTGTCGGCGACGACGTTTATGAGATCTTCAAGGCCAGTGACATCGGTGACATCATCGGTGTTGAAGGCCAGGTCATCAAGACCGATTCAGGCGAACTGTCTGTCAGAACAGCCACATATACACACCTTACCAAGGCCTTAAGACCTCTTCCTGAGAAGTTCCACGGTCTTACCGATAAGGAAGAAAGATTCAGAAGAAGATATGTTGACCTGATCATGAATGACGATGCCAGAAGAATTGCCTTTACCAGACCGAAGATCATCAGAGCCATTCAGCGCTTCTTTGACTCAAAGGGACTGGTAGAAGTAGAAACTCCGGTACTGAACCCGATTCTGGGCGGTGCCAACGCCAGACCGTTCGTTACTCATCACAATACCCTGGACATCGACCTCTATCTGAGAATAGCCACTGAGCTGTCATTGAAGAGACTGATCGTCGGCGGCATGGAAGGTGTCTATGAGATCGGACGTCTGTTCCGTAACGAAGGCATGGATACCATGCACAATCCTGAGTTTACGACCATTGAGTTCTACATTGCCTATTCCGACATGCATGGCATGATGGAAATGGCAGAAGGACTGTTTGAATACGTAGCTACCGAGGTTCTCGGTACGACGGAAATCACCTATCAGGGCAAGCAGATCTCCTTAAAGGGACCGTTCAAGCGCATTACCATGACTGACGCCATCAAGGAAAAGTGCGGTGTTGACTTCAGGCAGATCACAACTGATGAGGAAGCCATCGCCCTGGCCAAGGAACACGGCATTGAGCTGGCTGAGCATGAAAAGAACTACGGACATGTCATTGAGAAGTTCTTTGACAAATACGTTGAGGAAACCCTTATTCAGCCGACATTCATTTACAGCTATCCTATCGAGATCTCACCTCTGGCTTTCAAGAACGAGGAAGATCCAAGATTCACCGACCGTTTCGAACTGTTCATTGACGGTCATGAATACGGCAATGCCTTCACTGAGCTGAATGACCCGATCGACCAGAAGGAAAGATTCCTGAACCAGTTGGCTGAAAAGGACAAGGGCAATGAGGAAGCTACCGAAATGGATAACGACTATGTTGAAGCTCTGGAATACGGGCTGCCTCCGACAGGCGGCATGGGCATCGGCATCGACAGATTCGTAATGTTACTGACAGACGCTGATACGATCCGTGAAGTACTGTTATTCCCAACCATGAAGCCAATCAAGAGTTCTGATGCTTCAGAGACCAGAAAGGCTGTCGTTCCGGCAACAAGACAGGAAGTAAGGGTTGACTTCTCCAACGTTGAGATCGAGCCTCTGTTCGAGGAATACGTTGACTTTGAAACCTTCAGCAAGGCTGACTTCCGCATCGTCAAGGTAAAGGAATGCGAAGCCGTACCAAAGAGCAAGAAGCTCCTGAAGTTCCTGCTCGATGATGGATCAGGCAACGACAGAGTCATTCTTTCAGGAATTCATGCATATTATGAACCTGAGGAACTCATCGGCAAGACCTGTGTCGCCATCGTCAACCTGCCACCGAGAAAGATGATGGGAATCGATTCCTGCGGCATGCTGATAAGTGCCGTTCACCACGAAGCCGGTGAAGAAAGACTCAACCTGCTTATGGTTGATGACCGCATCCCGGCTGGCGCAAAACTTTACTAAACAAAAACAGCAGATCTGATGAAAGTCACCTGACTAATTCAAGATCTGCTTTTTCTTTGCCTTGTAATATCGTTTGTTTTCTGCAATGTTTCACAAGCATGAGCTATTGTATATATCTATTTTTGAAT
>ONPK01000067.1 GCA_900319675.1 uncultured Bacillota bacterium | reverse complement strand
ATTATATCTGGTCAGCATAGGCTCATACATTTTCCATAGTTCCGGAAGCTCATCCCAGTCAGCCAGACAGGCATGCCTGCCGCCAAGGCCATATGGACCAAGGTCCTTTCTGGTGATGGCAAACTGCTTCTCAGCTTCTGACAGATCCTCATCACTGCCTGATTCAATGGCCTTTTCCGTAAGCTTCAAACATCTGTCAATGTTATTCTGGAATTCCTCCCTGCTCATCTGGGATACTCCTATCGTTGACTCAAAGGCATTCCATCTCATGTGTTCCAATTCCGGCAGGATCTTGGAAAGACTGTCATTGATCTTCTTTTCAAGTTCCTTCCTGCTCAGTCCCCAGCTGTTGGAGCAGGCAAAGAAGGTATCAAGATACTCAGCTGCGGCAACACTGCTGAGACGGTCGATCGGATCCTTCTTATACCACAGATCCGTTAATTCGGTCTGACTGTAGCCGGCCTTTGACAGATAGTAGACATCGTTGATATGTCTGGCCGTCATGTTGACCTTTTCATCAATGAAGTCATCGATATCAGCTGTCTTCATGTATTCAACATGGCCGTCTGAGAACAGCACTTCTATTCTGGTCTTGCTGGCACAGGCGATCACTGACTTTTCCGTGAAGCACTCGCCATGTATCTGCCTGTAAGTCTGCAGATTGTTGATTATCTGTCTGTTGGTTTCATCATCACCTGTGCAGGAAACGATGTAATTTAGCTTATGTTTCTCACTGAAGTTCTGATAGATCTGAGCACCGAAGGCATTCAGGGAGTGGAAGCTGACATTGTATCTTTCGATCATGTCGCTGTACATTTCTCTGAATAAGCCGCCGCAGTTATCAATGTCAACGTCATAGACCTCAGCACTAAACGTGCTGCCAAGGAACTGACTGTATCTGATCAGATATCTCAGGACATCCTGACCGACGTCACCGAAACCGATGATCATGGCATTGAAGTCATTCTGTGCCTTACAGGTCTCATAGTCAAACTTCATCGTCTCGTAAGGTCTGGCCTTTCTGACAAGTTCATGAGCAGCCATCTCACCGATGGCATAGACTTCCGTAATGTATCTGTATCCCTCGTAATCCTTCAGATCGGATACGAAGGCATAGTCTACGACATTCTTGCCCAGGATGTGAGCCTTCACGTTTCTGGTGGAGACCTTCAGGCTGGTGAATGAATCAAACAGAGTTCTCAGGAAATTAACGGCCTTGCTGTCATCCTGGGATACGCATATGACCTGAATGTTCATAGTGTTCTTTCTCAACAGCAGGAAAGGCTTGAGCCACTTGCCATCCTTTTTTACCTGCTTGTCAGCTATGAACCCTACCCTGTATTCAGAGAGCTTGTTATTGAGTTCCTTGCTGAACTCACCAATGTACAGGATCCTGTAACCCTTCTGCTCCAGCTGGGCTACGTAGTCGATCTTTCTGTCATTGTCGCAATACAGTATGCACAGATCCTTGTCAGGAATCATCAGTTTTATTCTGCTTAACAATTTCTTTCCCCAGGTGATCAGTACTGCACTGGCCGTGACGAATACTGCCAGAAGGTGAACCAGCCAGTATATGATCTGCCAGACAACATTGTTGGCAAACCAGCCGTTAACCTTCATCAGCGTATCAAACTTCTCGCCTCCGCCAAACATGGATATGGTATAGGCTACGGTCTTGAAGGCATTGATCATCAGCTGACCGATCGTATCTTCCGGGCTGCTTAAGCCAAAGCCATAGAAACCCAGGCCGCTGATCACAACGATCAGCAGACACGTGAAAATCAGTCTCTGCATCTTAACGGTATCAAGTTTAAGGCTGATGCGGACTGCCAGAGCGATCATCAGCAGGGCACCGATCAGTGGTAGAAATTTATTCATAAGCTTATTTCCTGTTCTATCTTTTCTTATTATAACTCCTAATCGGAGTTTTACTCATCTGTTTCTGGCTTCTTCAACCAGTTCATCCAGGGTCGGATACAGTAATCCGACTACTTCCCTGCCGTCATCCGTCATGGCTATTGCCCTGCTTCCTTCCTCGTTGAAGCCGACGTCATTAAATGCCGTGCCCTTAGGAGCGGTCAGTTCATACAGTAGATTGCCCGTCTCACATGAATATACGAATGCCGTCTTTCTTTCATACCCGCAAAGCATGATTATCTTTGAACCATCCTTTGAGAATTCTGCGAAGTAACAGTATTCATAGCCCTGTAAAACATGTCTTATCTGACCCGTCTTAAGATCAAACAGCATGCATCTTGGGTCATGTCCCCCGCAGCTTGCCATCAGGTCACCGTTGAAGATCAGATCGCTTACCGAATTCCAGCAGTGCTCACCTATGCAGTAGAGTTCATTCGCATTATTGCCGTCTGATATGTCATATACCTCAATGAAGCCGTCCTGATGTGAATAAGCCGCATAGCGCAGATCGCTGCTCGTGAATATTGAAGCAGTTCTGCCCGGTTCATTTACATAGATGTCCGCGCAGAAGTGCGTAAGATTTATTGACATTGACGAAGCGTTTGGCGGATCCGTGTATCTTGGCGTCGTGAACATCTTATCCTTCTGTGACTGTTCAACAAAGACGGTACTGGCCAACGGGGTAGCCAGAATGACCGGCTTGCTGGTATATGTATCCGCGATGACCTTTGATGAATCTGACGAGAAGGCAGTTGTAGGCCTGTCGCACAGCATTTCACCGGTGTAGATGTCATATACGCCGTTTATGGCTCCGGAAGCTGACACGTACCGGCCATTTGGCGATATTACTGCTTCGGTAACGATGTTGGACTGGTTTTCCTTTTCCCATAAGGTCTGTCCGCTGCCTACGTCTATTGCTCTGAGGAATTCCGCATTCATTATCAGCAGTACCGAGCCGTCATAGTTCAGCATGATGTGGTCAATGCTCTCACTGGAGAACAGTCCTCCTCTTTCAACTGTTCCTTCCAGGATCAGTTTGCCGTCGCTGTTCCAGACGTAGTATCTGGTCGCTGATGAAGCGCAGATCCTCTTTCCGTTGCCGCAGAATGAGATTGGGAAATAGCCTCTCTCGGCATCAAATTCCATCTGCGTGACTTCATTGCCTTCAACCGACATTATTCTCATTCCCATTCCATAGCCATGGGAGCCGATAACTACTGATTTCCTGTCAGAGGATAGATCCACGATGAATCCCTGAAGGTATGTATTGAAGGTACCGCCCTCCAGCGGCAGTATCGTTCTGGTCGTGTTTCTGACGTAGTCCCAAATTACCATGTCAGTCTGTCTTACGATGAGTATCTCATGGTCAGAATAGTTGAACACCTTTTCTCCGATGTTCCAGGCCATGCCGTTGTCATCATCTTCGTACTGAGCGTATTTCTCACCGGTTTCCACGCTGTACAGAGTAACATATCCATACCAGGAGTCTACTATGTAGAAATACCGGTCATCTTCCGTGAATCCTACCATGTCCAGCATGCCAACGTCATTTACTGAGACGGTATGCAGGATCTTACCCGTTGAGGCATCCATAAGACAGGCGGAGTTGATGTTGGTAATGCCGATGAGATATCTGTCATTGTGACTGAACACCAGCGAGTCAAACTGCCGGTTGTCATTGTCCAGGGTCATGATCGTATCGAACTCATTGTTGTATAATGCATATTCCAGTGAAGCCTTAAAATCAGTTTCACTTTTCATCGGTACGCTCTTGCGGATGTCATCCGCTTCCAGCAATTCCTTTATGGCCAGTGACCTGTTACCCTGAGCAACGGATATGTTAGCCTGTTCGATCAACAGCTGCATCTGATTCTGCAGGGCGATGTTTCTCTGACTGGTTATCTGAGCATTCTTGATCAGTGCATAGGTCAGAAAACCTGCCAGCAAGGTGAATACCGCTGCTGCCCAGCTTGCCAGAATGCGGTTCTTTCTCTTCTTGTCTCTCTGCACCAGTTCGTCATAACGGACGTCAAGCATCGGTGCCAATAGACGCAGTTTTTCATTGTTAAGTTTCTTCAGGGATTCCTTAAGATCCGGATCTCTGACATCGGCCGCCATCGGTTCCTTTCGGATCTTCACGCCGTTTTCTTCCGTGAAGCTGATCTGTTCCGGGAAGGCCTCCCATGGCCTGCCGTTGGCAAGCACGGTAAGCACTCTGTCCTTTCTGCCTAAAGAAAGGAAGTAATCCAGTTCGGCATTGCACCACTTGGATTCCAGATACTGCGGTGAAGCGATCACTATGAGCCATTCTGAATGATCAAGGGCATCATAGATGTCCTTGCTTAAGTCCCTTGAAAGAGGCAGCTCTTCCCTGTCACGGAAGACCCGTCCCATTTTCTTAATTCCCGAACTCTTCTGAACCTGAGCAGGAACGTGATACGTCTCTATAAGAGTATGGAGTCTCTGCGCAATGGCAGCGTCGGGATCAGTGTGTCGATACGATATAAAAGCCCTGTACTGGTATTCTTCCATATATACCCCCTGCTGAATTATTATGTATTCTCTTTTCTGTATCATATCATAACGAAACCGTCATTTCTATTCAATGAACTGAAACACATGGTAACGTGTCCCCGATAATTTTTTCTGCCATGATAAGTTCACTCATGTTACAATTAAGAAAAGTAATTACTATGGCAGAAACAAAGGTATTTATCGCCTATCACGGCACTTACGATGAAAATGGATCCTACAGAAAGGCACTAGAAATCAGCCGGTATCTTTCCGATGCCGGAATCAAGTGCTATCTTTTTGCCGGGGACACAGCTTTTGCCGATACACCGGAAGTAGCCGGTTCCTGCGACAAGTTCCTTCTGGTTTGCAACGAACACATCAAGGTAAATGAGGAAGGCGCCATCGACACCACTCACAGTAACGGCATCTATCAGGAATTAAGGCTGTTCACCAGAAGGATCTATCATAACGAAGTCAGTGACGGGGATGCCAGAGTATACGGATTCGGTCAGTTTACCTCCACCATGGGCAGTAAGCTCAGCCGCTACCTTACAGGCGTAGCCCACTTTACTGAAATCAGAAACGGCGGCAAGCCGTGCTTTGACCAGGTACTGGAATGGGCCAGAAACAAGAATACCAGAGACAGTGAAAAGACCACAGAGGAAACTGATGTCCTGGAAGACATCAGACTGGCCTCCATTCAGCTTTCAAAAAAGAGTGAATACGGTCTGTCCCCTGTTACATACACTGAAGAACTCCTGCCGAAACTGGAATTTGAAGGCGGCAAGAAACTAAACAACATCCTTGATCTGGAACCTGACCTTAACAAGACCTATGTCATCTGTGCCAACGGCGGTTCCGGCAAATCATATTCAATAAAGGCCCTGTGGGTAAATAATCTCAATGAACACTGGCTGCCTCTCTACGTCTCAGTAAGATCATGTTATGAAAAATACGGAGATAAAGAGCATCCTCTGTTTGAATACCTCAAGGCAGTATACCGCAAGTTCCCGGTTTCAGCCGAAAAACTTCCCGACTATCTCAGAATGGTCGATGCCGACTGGCTGTTACTGGTTGACGGCTACAACGAAGCTGAAAGCGTAGACAAGATCAGAAACGATCTTAACGAAATAGATGAGTACGTAACCACCGTCATCACCACCAGAGACAAGACCTTCATCAACGGTCTGGATGCCAATAACATCCTGTATCTGAAGATGCTGCCGCTGGAAGAGACAACAGTAAAGAACTACATTGCCGGCTATAACAAGGGCCAGCTGTTGCCACTGCTTTCAGATGCCAACATGCTGGTAATGCTGAGAAATCCGATGTTGCTGACGATGTTCTGCAACAGCTTTGATGCCAACAGCTACGATTTCCATCTGGACATTAACCAGTCATTGCTGACACCGGGTGAACTGATAGAAAAATGCGTACTGGCTCAGCTGAAGAAGACTGACTCCGTACACATAAGGACCCTGTTTACGACCTTATGTCTTTTCCCGATGGCCGTAGCTGACATGTACTATAACAACGGTCTGAACAACATGGTCACCAGCAGAATTGACCTGACGAAAGCCGTCAATTCACTGCTGACATCATTTGACATTGATAATCTGGAAGCCTTCTACCTGCTGGAATACGCTGACAAGTGGAACGTTGATGTAACCGATGAGGAAATGCAGGATCTCATGAACTTCTTAAGAGAAAGAAAGCCTCTGGCGGTCAGAAGCGAGATGTCATCCTTTGAACGCATCATGAGCAAGGTACTGCAGTTCTTTACCGTTGATGCCGAAAGAAGCCGCGTAGGTGGTGGGTTGTACCGCTTTGACCACCAGACATCACTTAATTGGTACATATCTTATGGAATATATACAATGGCCGAACTGTGGCCGGAAAGATTCAGCGAGATACTGGCCGTAATCACCGATAACGTTGATCTGACCAGTGAAAATACTGACGACTATGAAGAGCAATCAGAATTCATCTTTGACCTGATCAGAGACTATGGTGAGGATGAGACTTACCGTCGGTTTGCCAACAAGCTGTTCACCAGACACTTTGCGATCAAGACCAGCAGGCTGTACGACATTGCCACCGGCTGTATTTCCCTGTACGACAAATCCAATGTTTCAGATGAGGAATATGCCAATGACGTAGCCTCATTCTGTTACTCACTGTATTCTCTGGGAAACCGTACTCCTGCCTCAATGGATGAAAATGACATCGTGGAAAAATACGGTCTGAAACTCAATGACGCCATTAAGAGAGCTGAGAAAATAAAGG
>ONPK01000115.1 GCA_900319675.1 uncultured Bacillota bacterium | reverse complement strand
GGAATATACCGGTACTTTGGCTGGTTCAGATATGCCAGGGAACTGGAGGAAAGGATTGCGGAGATAGATGAAAGGGCTTGATCTGGCAAGAGCGTTCTATGAAGAATGCGGTCTTAAGATGCTCGAGGAGCAGTTTCCGGACATTCTTGATAAGATAGCCATCGGATTACTGGGAAGCGGATCGGAGTGCTATGGATATGATGATGAGATCTCTCAGGATCATGACTTTGAACCGGGATTCTGCATCTTCCTTCCTGAGAAATCAGTGATAAGTGAAAAACAGGCATTCCAGCTGGAAAGAGCCTATAACAAACTGCCCAAGGAATTCAGAGGATATAAGAGAAATCTGCTTAACCCGGTAGGTGGAAACCGCCATGGCGTATTCAGGGCAGGTGAGTATTTCCTGGAAAAGACGGGAAGTGCGGATGGCAGTCTTACTCTTCAGCAGTGGTTTACGACACCTGACTACGTGCTCTCTGAGGCCACCAACGGGGAGATATTCCGGGATGACAGCGAACTGGTCACATCCATCAGGAAAAACCTGCTGGACATGCCGCAGGACGTGTTTTTAAAGAAACTGGCGGGTAATGTACTGGTGATGAGTCAGTCGGGCCAGTATAACTATAACCGCTGTCTGAAGCGTCAGGAAACCGCCGCAGCACAGCTGGCCATAAATGAATTTGTCAGGGCGACGATGAAGGTGGTATTCCTGCTGAACAGGACCTACATGCCTTACTACAAGTGGAGTTTCAGGGCAATGAGAGAACTGCCGAAGCTGTCGGTGATTGCCGAGATACTGGAATATCTGTTGACAAGCGGCAATGATGAAGGGGAAGCGGTTACCAAGACAGGCATGATCGAAAACGTGGTTTCGCTGATTACGGAGGAACTCAGGGCTCAGGATCTCAGTGATGAGCAGGGTGATGAGCTGGAAAGACATGCCTACAACATCAATGACAGAATAGAACAGAACGATATCAGAAACATGGATGTATTCTCTGCAGTAATGTGAGGAGTCATCCTTTTTTGTCGCAATAGCCAGTCTGTGCTTACACATGTGTGATTGGAAAATCTGGCCATTCTGTAGCCAAAAAAACACATTCTGAGACATTGGAAATGTGAAAAAAATATCTTAATCATTTTCAGATTATTTTCATTGACAGTCATATTGGACGTATTTACAATTGTATTTGGAAGGAATTAGTTGGAAATCCAACAATATTCAGAATGGTATGAATTATCAGAATGATTTTTTAATCAACGTTTCTGCTTTATACAGATACACACAGAAATATTTTGATAAGAACATGGCCGTTTTTAATATCGGATCAGGCCAGATGGTTTTTTTATTGCTCATTTATGAGCATGAAGGCATCTCAATGCAGCAATTGAGCGAAATGGCTGACATTGACAAGGGCACGACCACCAAGAGCATCAGAAAGCTGATCGATGAGAACTTCGTTGAGATCAGAACTGATGAGAATGACAAGAGAGTTAAGAGGATCTACACGACCAAGAAGGCTGCCGGAATCATCAACGATCTGTACAGATTCAGAAATGATTACGTGAATCAGCTGATGAAGGGTCTGGATGAAGAGACCATCAACAGGGAAATCGGCGTTATCGAACAGATCACGCAGAATGCCAGGGAGATAGTTCCTGATGACGGCTATGCAGACATCAAGATAGCAGGCCTGCAGAAGCTGACCCTGCTCGATTACCCGGGACAGGTTGCCTGCACGATATTTACGGCAGGCTGCAACATGAAATGTCCGTTCTGCCATAACAAGGATCTGGTATTCATTCCTGAGAACTCAACTTACGAGGATCCAGATGACATCATTGAGTTTCTGGCCAAGAGAAGGGGGATCATCGATGCGGTATGCATTACCGGCGGTGAGCCGACCTTACAGGCAGGACTTATCGATTTCATCAGACAGATCAAGGAAATGGGTTACAAGGTAAAGGTTGATACCAACGGACTAAATCCAACCAGATTAAAACAGATCGTAGAATCCGGATATGTGGACTACATTGCGATGGACGTAAAGAATTCCTTAGGCAAGTATGCCCTGACGGCAGGAGTCATCGAAGCCGACAATCTGCAGAAGCAGATAAAGAAGTCGATCAATTATCTGCTGAGCGATGTCATCGACTACGAGTTCAGGACAACTGTTGTCAGGCAGTTCCACACGAAGGAAGATCTGATCGAAATAGCCCGGATGATAAGAGGGGCAAAACACTACTATCTGCAGCAGTTCGTCGACAGCGGCAGATGTATCGAAGAGGGCTTTACGGCATACAGTAAGGACGAAATGCAGGAATTATGCGACGAAGTAAGTAAAATCATTCCTGAAGTACAGTTAAGGGGCGTCTAGGAGGAGAAAATTATGTACAAGGTTGTTAAAAGAGATGGAGAACTGGTAGAGTTTAATATCAATAAGATTTCAGCTGCCTTGACAAAGGCATTTGAATCAACGGGAAAGAACTATCACCCGTCAATCATCGATATGCTGGCTCTGAAGGTCACAAGTGACTTTGAGCCGAAGATCAAGGATGACAAGATCGGTGTTGAAGACATTCAGGACAGCGCAGAAGCAGTGCTGATCCAGGCTGGTTATAACGATGTAGCCAAGAACTACATCCTGTACCGTAAGCAGCGTGAGAAAATAAGAAACATGAACGCTACCATGCTCGACTACAAGGAGCTGGTAAACAGTTATGTTAACGCAATAGACTGGCGTGTAAAGGAAAATTCAACCGTTACCTATTCAGTAGGCGGTCTTATCCTTTCCAACTCAGGAGCCATCACTGCCAACTACTGGCTGAGTGAAGTCTATGATCAGGAAATCGCCAATGCTCACCGTAACGGTGACATTCACATCCATGACTTGAGCATGCTGACAGGCTACTGTGCAGGCTGGTCATTAAAGCAGCTGATCCAGGAAGGCTTAGGCGGCGTTCCGGGCAAGATCACTTCTTCTCCTGCATCACACTTATCAACCCTGTGTAACCAGATGGTAAACTTCTTAGGCATCATGCAGAATGAATGGGCAGGAGCTCAGGCATTCTCAAGCTTTGATACCTATCTGGCACCGTTCGTAAAGGTTGACAATCTGTCCTACAAGGAAGTCAAGCAGTGCATCCAGAGCTTCATCTACGGCGTAAACACACCTTCAAGATGGGGCACACAGGCACCGTTTACAAACGTAACCCTTGACTGGACCGTACCGAATGACCTGGCAGAACTGCCATGCATCGTCGGCGGCAAGGAGATGGATTTCAAGTACAAGGACTGCAAGGCTGAAATGGACATGGTCAATAAGGCCTTCATCGAAATCATGATCGAAGGCGATGCCAACGGCCGTGGTTTCCAGTACCCGATCCCGACATACTCAATTACCAGAGACTTTGACTGGTCAGAGACCGAGAACAACAAGCTGCTGTTTGAAATGACAGCCAAGTACGGTACACCTTACTTCTCAAACTATGTCAACAGTGACATGGAACCAAGCGATGTCAGAAGCATGTGCTGCCGTCTGAGACTTGACCTGCGTGAATTAAGAAAGAAATCCGGTGGATTCTTCGGCTCAGGCGAGTCAACAGGCTCAATCGGTGTCGTAACCATCAACATGCCTCGTCTGGCTTACCAGGCAACCGATAAGGAAGACTTCTTCAAGCGTCTGACCAGGATCATGGATCTGTCAGCCAGAAGCCTGAAGGTCAAGAGAGACGTCATCACAAAGCTGATGAACAACGGTCTGTATCCATATACAAAGCGTTACCTCGGAACCTTTGAGAATCACTTCTCAACCATCGGCCTTGTAGGCATGAACGAAGCTGGCCTGAATGCCAACTGGATCCGCAAGGATATGACCCATGTGGAAACTCAGGAATTCACCAAGGAAGTTCTGAACTACATGCGTAACAAGCTGTCTGACTATCAGGAAATGTATGGCGATCTCTACAACCTTGAAGCCACACCGGCAGAGAGCACCTCATACCGTCTGGCCAAGATCGACAAGGAGAGATATCCGGCCATCATCACAGCCAACATGACAGGTGATCCATACTATACCAACAGTTCACACCTGCCGGTAGGCTATACAGATGACATCTTCTCAGCACTGGACGTTCAGGATGAACTGCAGACTCTGTACACATCAGGAACAGTATTCCATGCCTTCTTAGGTGAAAGACTGCCTAACTGGAAGGCAGCTGCCTCACTGGTAAGAAAGATCGCCGAGAACTACCGTCTGCCATACTACACCATGTCTCCGACATATTCAGTATGTGCTGAGCACGGTTATCTGTCAGGTGAAGAAGACGTATGTCCGATCTGCGGCAAGCCGACTGAGGTATACAGCCGTATTACCGGTTACTACAGACCTGTACAGAACTGGAACAAGGGCAAGGCTCAGGAGTTCAAGGACCGTAAGACATACAGTTTCCAGGGTCTGGGCGAAAAGTTGGAAAAGCTGCACAGAATGGACATTCCGGAAGCTGAAAAGACTGAAATAGTCGTTGATAACGATGCCAAGAGGATCCTGTTCACGACCAAGACATGTCCTAACTGCAAGATCGTCAAGGAAATGCTGAACAAGAAGAACCTTGGATATGAGATCATTGATGCTGAGGAAAACGAAGATCTGGTCAACAGATTCGGCATTACTCAGGCACCGACTCTGGTGGTAATGGGAGACAGCAACAGCTTTGACAAGTTTGCCAACGCTTCCAACATCATCAAGTACATCAACAGACAGTCTTAATTTAGAAATGACCGCTTCAGATGAAGCGGTTTTTCTATGGACAGATGAATACCGTCGTGATACTATTAGCTTAGCTAAGCTTAGCTAAGGAGG
>ONPK01000065.1 GCA_900319675.1 uncultured Bacillota bacterium | reverse complement strand
GGTAACGTTAAGGCAGTAATGAACAGCAATGTTCTGGTAGGCTCGGGATTATCATCATCAGCTGCGTTCGAGGTAGCCGTAGGTGCCATGATGTCATTCATGTTCAATGACGGAAAGATCTCCAAGATCGAAATTGCCAAGGATTCACAGTATGCGGAAAACGTCTACTTCGGCAAGCCATGCGGATTAATGGATCAGTGTGCCTGTGCAGTAGGCGGTCTCATCTTCATAGACTTCAAGGATGTTGCGAATCCTGTAGTAGAAAAGGTAGAAGTAAACTTCAGTGACTTCCATCACAGCCTGTGCATCGTTGATACAAAGGGATCACATTCCGGACTGACCGGTGACTATCAGGCAATTCCTGAGGAGATGAAGACGGTAGCCAATTACTTCGGCAAGGATTTCGTAAGAGAAATAACCCTGGACGACATAATGAACAATCTGGCTGACCTGCGCAAGAAATGCAACGACAGGGCAATATTAAGAGCGATCCACATGCTTGAGGAAGATGACAGGGTATTTGCTCAGGTAAAAAATCTGACAAACAAGGACTTCGCTTCCTTCAAGAAGCTGATAAAGGAATCAGGTGAAAGTTCATATAAGTACCTGCAGAACGTGTACACAAATCACGACTGTACCAATCAGCCAATGTCATTGGGCATCAAGATCTCGGAAAATGTTCTTGGTGAACACGGTGTCGTCAGAGTACATGGCGGCGGCTTTGCCGGAACTATCCAGGCATTTGTTGAGGATGATTTTGTTGAGAAATACAGAAAGGCAATGGATGCACTGTTTGGAGAGGGCAGCTGTCTGGTACTGAAGGTCAATCAGTTCGGCGCCTGTGAGGTATTAGGATGATCCATGCACAGTTTACCATGAGAGCAGTATCCCTGCAGATGGATACCAGGGTAGACGTGATCATTCCGGAAGACAGACACGAGACAAAGAGCATAGGTGATAAGAAATATCCCGTATTATACATATTGCATGGGATGAAGGAAGACAGTGCAAGCTGGCTTAATCTCAGCAACATATTCCTGCTGTGCCGTGATCTTGACCTGATAGTGGTCTTTCCAAGCGCCAACAACAGTTCATACGTAAATACCCAGTACGGCATGAATTACTATGACTGGATAGTAAATGAACTGCCTGTGAAACTGCATAATCTTTTGCCGATAACGGATGATCCAAAGCAGACGTTCATCATGGGAGAAAGCATGGGTGGTTATGGTACAATGAGAATTGCACTTTCCAATCCTGAGAAATACGGCAAGGCTGTATGTCTGTCAGGCGGAGACATGGGTGCATTCATGAACTTTGATGACCCGTTAAGAAGAGGTAACTTCGGAAGCAGGGAAGAGTATCTTAACTCAGACAATAATCTTTACAATCTCATTGAGAAACTGAAGGATCATAAGGGCGATCTTCCTGAATTTGCCTTCTATTGCGGTACTGAAGACAGGGCGTATGCAAACTGCAGCAAGCTGGCCGAAACACTGGAAAAGGAAGTACCCTGGGTACATGTTCAGAAGGAATTCTGGCCAGGTCTTCACAACTTCTTCTTCTGGAATCAGGCAATACCCAAGGCATTGAAGTTCTTTGGATTTGATGTAAGGGAAAATGACGTAATATAAAGGCTGAATCAGTTAAGTTCAGCCTTTTTTATTTCATTCATTATTTCAGTCAGATTTTTTTCACTGACGGCTACGTAAGAGTAGTTCTTTTCATCCGGATTTTCATCGGCATGCATCGTGCTTGGATCAAGCAATAATTCCTTGGCGGTCATGTGGATCTGCCTGCATCCTGTTTCCTTAAGGATATCCACGACATTGTGTCTTCTGACACCGCCTCCCGGCAAAATCGTTATTCTGTTACCATATAGCTCATTGTATCTTCTGAGTCTTTCAAATCCTTTATTTATGTCTGGATAACTTGCACCGCCGCTGGTAAGGATTCTGTCAACACCACAGTCAATAAGCTGCTTAATTGCTTCATCCATGTCCACACAGGAATCAAAGGCCTTATGGAATACTGCCTGTCTTGGTTTGATCAAAGATACGAATTCGCGTGTTCTTTCAACATCTATGGTTCCATCTTCATGAAGAAAGCCGAATACTATACCGTCTGCGCCGTTGTCGATAAGGAGTCTGGCATCCTGCTTCATGATCTCATATTCTTCATCGGTATAGCAGAAGCCGTAGCCTCTGGGACGTACCATGCAGCAGATGGGAACATCTGTTATTGCTTTAACCTTTCTGAGTACGGAAAGAGAAGGGGTCAGTCCTCCCATCTCCAGTGCACTGTTCAGTTCAATGCGGTCACAGCCACATTTTAAGGCCGTCAGACAGTCGTTTATGCCACCGCAGCATACTTCTACGAGAATACCGTTAATCATCTTCCAATCCTCCGCAAACTAATTATACAATAAGCAAACGGTTATTGTTTATGCTATAATTACCGCAGAGGTGAGTAAATGACAGTATATTTAGTAGATTATGAAAACGTCAAGGGTGATGGCTTAAACGGTATCAACAATCTTACCGATAAGGATAAAGTTCATATTTTTTACAGCGAAAACGCTGACAGACTTACGTTCGGACTTCACAAGAGGCTCAATGAAGCCAATTGCAAGATCTATTATCAGAAAGTGGAAGTTGGCAGAAAGAACGCCCTGGATTTCCAGCTGGTATCATTCCTGGGATATCTCATTGGAAAGGATCCGGAAGAGGAATATGCCATTGTAACCAATGACAAGGATTACAATAACGTCGTTCAGTTCTGGCAGAAGAAGACCCATAAGGTACTGATCGTAAATGATCTTACCAGAAAGAATTCAGCAGACATTGAAAATGAAATGTTCAATAAGGTCCTGAAATACGTAGAAGACAAGGATGACGCCAAAGTCGTTGCCGAGTACATTCTCAAGTACAAGACCAAGCAGGGTTTCAACAACGCCTTAGCCAAGAAGTACGATACGACAAAGGGCGGCAAGCTGTACAACGCCGTTAAGCCGTTATTACATGACAAGAAAGGGAAGTGATCATTTACTTCCCTTTAATGTTGCCTTCATGAGTTCTTCGTGATCGTTCTTTATCTCATCTCTCAGTATCTGTTCGTATAAGTCGTCCAGAATCTGACCTATTTCCCGGCCTCTGTAACCAAGTATCATTAGATCATCACCGTTAATGTTCATCTGATCTCTGGCAATGAAGGACTTCCTGAGTTCTCTTATTCTTTTTCTGATCATGCCATAATCCAGATCATCACCTCTGGCTTTCTTCAGTGAAAGAAGATCGTTTGTAGCCTTGATGCCGATCTCAAAGAACATTCTTCTGATGTCGTAGTCTGTTTCCAGAGGGCTGTCAACATGGTCAAGAAGGGTACTTACCTCATCAATGATCTTATTTGAGTAATGCATGTGTCTAAGCATGCCTACTGCACTAAGACTGTCGTCCAGCACAAACAGTGCAGAAATGCGCATGTACAGTCTTCGGTTAACTTTTCCAACAAGGCTGAAGTCAAGATCCTCAAGCTGAGGCATCACAGTTTCAAAGATGATTCTGTATCTTGAAAGATATTCATTTGCCTTATTTGACGTAATTATCTCGTTGAATTCGGTTGCGATTCTTTCAACTGAAACATATCTTAACAGTTCTCTGTTTCTGAAGAGGGCACTCTCAGTATTCTCTTCGATACTGAATCCATATCTGCTGGCAAATCTTATGCATCTCAGTATTCTCAAGGCATCTTCATTGAATCTTGTATCCGGATCGCCAACGCATCTGATTATGCCTTCGTTAAGATCATTAACGCCATTGAAGCTGTCAATGAGGCCATTTTCTTCATCATATGCCATGGCGTTGACGGTAAAATCTCTTCTGCTGAGGTCTTCCTCAAGGGTTAGAGCATATCTAACCTCGTCAGGATGGCGGTGATCACTGTACTTTACATCCGTTCTGTAGGTCGTGATCTCATATGGTTCCTTGTTGATGATCACGGTTACCGTGCCATGCCTGATTCCAGTTTCAATCACCTTGAGATCGCTGAACAGCTGTTCCACCTGAGTCGGAAGGGCATTGGTGGTAATGTCGTAATCCTTAGGTTCATCGCCTAATAAGGAATCTCTGACACAGCCGCCCACGATGAAAGCCTCGTATCCGTTTTCGTGGAAACGATTGAGGATCATTCTTACGTCATCTGGCAGCTTTATGTTTTTCATAATTAGATTATACAAAAAAATAGCAGCTTTTCACTGCTATATTCTTACTTCGAATGTTTTTCCGCACTTCGGACACTTTACCGTATTCTTACCCTTGCGGATCGGAAGTCTCAGAACCTGATGACAGTTCGGGCACTTGCGATAGCGGTAACTGTTTCTGTCTCTGACTCTTCTTTTGAAGAGGGAGAAGAATGATCTCACCGGTTTTGTCAGACTCAGATACAGTTCATTTTCCTTTCTTCTGGCATTATAGTTACGGGAAAAGGTCCTGAACATGACAATGATGAACAGTACCAGTTCAATAACGTAGAAGATGGTCTTTCTGGTAAAGGTATAGATGATCATCAGCACGAAGATCAGCGCTATCAGAAAGTAATAGAGGTTATCCATGCCGTATCTGCCGCGCATGAAGATTGCAAGCTTATCTCTGAATTTACCCATATACAGCCTCCTATAAACAGTAGAAACACCAGAATGGTGAGATGACTCTGAATCCGAATATGCCGCACAGGAACTGCAGAATCAGGTATGAAATGCATATTTTGCTCATATTGGTTGGACGGTTGTAGGTATGACTGCGGTAACTGTACTGCTTTCTGCCGCTTCTGATGATGTTAAGAAGGTTAAGATACTCCGGATTGTTCGGATCATATGAGCAGGCCTTTTCGGCGTGCTCAAGGGCAGTTACCCGGTTTCCCAGATGATAGTTTGCATAGGCACTGTAATAGTACCATTCTGCCGACTTTACTTCTATTGTACTCAGAACATGAAGAGCCTCGCGGTAAGCGCCGTTCTGAAGATAGGCTCTTACACTGTCCAGATCGGTGTACTGGCGTCCTGCCTGCTGATTGCGCTGATTAAAGCCCGTGAAGTCGTAATAGGTAAACGGTCCATAGCTGTATCCGGTAGAGTAGGGATTTGAATAGCCGTTGTATGACTGCTGCTGGTACTGGTTTGCAGTTCCGCTCTTGATTGCGTCATAGGCAGCGTTGATCTCACTCATCTTCTCAGCCGCTTCAGCATTGTTAGGATTAAGATCCGGATGATACTGCTTGGCTAGCTTACGGTACTGTTTGGTTATTTCTTCCTCACTGGCATTACGTGATACGCCTAATACCTCATAAGGATCTCTCATCTTTTCTTCCTTTCTCTGGCTGTCTTGAGGTCGTATTCGCTCCAGACGCCAGCGTACAATACATTATCCAATATTTCCCTGTATTTGTCATCAATTGGCAGGGCATTGTATGCCTTAATGCAGTCAGTCATGACTGTTTCCAGTATGTCTTCCATGTTTTTCAGATCAATCGTGACAAGAGGATTGTATCTCTGTCTGTTAAGGTCTTCCTTGAAATCCATGTAAGCGTCCATCAGATAGATGAACTTGCCCATATGGAAACCCAGCTGCTGAAGAGCAGGGGTATATTCATCATTTCGGTAAGTGAATACCTGGGCAAAGAGCGTTCCGAAGCAGTTGGCCGGAATGTCGGGATTGGTAACATTCTGGCGTTCCATTTCGGCATTGTCCTCCAGGCACTTTCTGATGATCGAACACTGCTCTGGATATCTCTTTTCAATTTCATCAATGTGATCCTGCATCTTGTCTGCAAGCTTCTTGCGGCGTCTGTCATTGTCATCCGCAAAGTCATCCAGATACTTGTAATAAGTCAAAAGCATGTTCATGTCTGCAGCGAATTCACTGTATTCGTTATACCAGTATCCATGCTTCCTTACAGGGTGAACAGGGCATCTTTCCTCGCCACAGACGTTTTCCGGATTGTATATGGCGGTAAACAGCATGGCGATGAATGCCAGGTCGTATGACACTGTACTGCGTCCCAAGGCTCCGTATCTGTTATCAAGGCATTTGCAAAGACCACAGTAACATTCTCTGTAAATCCTGCGGTTTTCATCATTCAGGTTATCCGGACTGTAAACGAGATATCCAAACATCTTGATCTCCCCTATGTAAAAAAGCCTGTAAAGGCTTATTCTTCAGCAATGTCAAACGGATCTGCGTTATTGAAGGTATCCTGTACCAGAACAACGTCCTTAACGTTCGGTACTTCCTCCATGATCCAGTTCTTGATGCCGTTATTCAACGTGACATCTATGAGGGAACAGCCTACACAGGCACCAAGCAGTCTGACTGTTACGATGCCGTCCTTGAATTCAACGAACTCAATGTCGCCGCCGTCTCCCATGATATATGGCCTGAGATGGTCAATTATCTTTCTGATATGGATCTCATCTTCAAGTCTTGTTATTTTTTCATCCATTTATAATCATCTCCCAAATAATAGTCATCTAGACATTCTGTGCATACTTCATTTGCTTCTTTGCAATATTTAAATTCATTATCTTCTTGATTAGATTTGCATTTCCCGTCTTTATAATTAACATAAAAGCCTTCTTTACATGTTGTACATATACCATTAACTTTATCTCCAGAATAACAATTTTGTTCGGTGGTACAAGAGTCTTTATTTTCAGAAAGGTAATATCCTGGAAAACATTTTTCACATTTATTATATTCAGATGATTCTTTTGCACAATTTTTAATTGATATGCATTTCCCATTTTCATCAAAATGATAGTCAT
>ONPK01000129.1 GCA_900319675.1 uncultured Bacillota bacterium | reverse complement strand
GACATAGCTGTCGACTGGTAAGAATAATAAAAGACAATGATCAGATCATTGTCTTTTTTGCGCTTTAGTATGCAGAACGCTTCTCAATCAGTTTTCTGATAAGAATGACGATGCCCCAGATTGCCATCATGATCAGAAACATGCACATGAAGCCGGTCAGTCCGGCGACGATGTCGGTAAATTCCATGTTACCGGTGTTGGTTATCTTCTGACCTATCTCAATGCCGAAGGTAATGACAACCAGCAGAGTAAATACGTAGATCCAGGAAATGGCCATGATCATCTTTCTCTTTGCCAGGTATCTGAACATTGGATAGATGATGGCGATCATTCCCATGCCGAGAATGCCGATGATAAGGAAATGCAGCATCTTGTCCGACATTCCTCCGAAGGTCACGTTGCAGTATCTGACGATGGCATTGTGGACCTTGGCCATCAGCTTTACCAGTAACTTTAATATTTCAGCCAAGCATATCACCTCCTGAAAAACATGAGTCATTATAGCACTTTTTGAGAAAAACACAAAAAAAGAAACAGTCTGCACTGTTTCTGATTTCTGTCATTCCTGATAGTACTTATCGATCAGATGCTTTACAAATGAGATCAGCCCGACCAATAGATCTATTGGTCTTATCTCATTGGTCACAGCCGTCTGATCGGAATCCGTGACGAAGGGACAGTATATGAAGCCCTGACAGGTGTAGCTCTTGAAGTTGAACGGACTTGTCAGTTTTCTTTCGTAGTACATCGTGGACTTGTAGGCACTGTTCAGCGTATTGATCGTATATGTACCGTCCCGGTTCTGCCTGACGCCGGTGACGATAGCCACGTGTCCATAGCCATCGGAGCCGCCGCTCCAGCAGATGATGGCACCGACCTTTGGCACGGTCGCACTTCTCTCATAGCTGTCGTTATGTCCATAGAAGGAATTGGCGTTGTAGGGTGACAGATCCAGTTCCTTTGGCCTGGTGCAGTTGCCCAGGCAGTGCCAGTAGCCATAGACAAAGGGAACACAGTTGGGCAGGGTAAGACCCGTCCTGGCGTCTTCGGCATAGTATGGAGAAAGACCGTTGAATCCGCCATAGGCAGAGATCCAGTGCCGGTTTGTCTTTATGTAGTCCAGCGAATAAACGGGGAATTCGCTTTCACTTATCAGGTTTGCCATGAGAAGGCCTCCTTGTTAATTACCTTGGATAGAACAGACTGGCCGCTATTAACAGCTGGCCGATGTAGTAAAGTGTCAGGTTGGTTATTCTCAATGAGAATCTGGTAACGCCTGAGAACGTATTGAATATCAGTACGATGTCACTGGCCGTGAATAATACGGCACCGATGGCATAGATCACTGCTGAAAGCTTGCCGACCTCCGGGCTGCCCTGGATCATTAACGGCAGGGAATAGATGGCACAGTCAATGGCAATGCAGGTCATGATTATGACGGCACCGAGGTATACCACGCCAAAGGCCTTGAAGGCCGGCTTGACGTCCATTGTCCTGAAAATGTATGCCAGCAGGCATCCGGCCAGAACAGCTCCGATGATTATGTCAATGACCAGATGTCTGGCATGCGGTATTAAGGCGATCAGATACAGGATGTGACCGGTCAGAAAGGCTGCGATGCCGGCCAGAAAGATCTTCTGCCCGTTCTTTTCAAAGACGAAGCGCAGATTAAGCAATATGTCACCGATCATGCCGAAGATCAGTCCGGTAAATATCTTTCCGGCAAAGCCCTGATTCAACCCAGTCTTCATGCCCAGAAAGCCGATGATGACAAAGACTAGGGAAGCAGTTCCCTTGAGAATGTCAGCCAGAACAAAGTTTTCCTTATGTTCAACGATTATGAATGTAGCCTGAATGATGATGCCAATGGCCATCAGCACGTAAACTGTAGTGTTCATGTTATTCCTCCACACCTCACGGTGTCATTTTTTCTTTCTGACGTCAACAACCGTCATTTCCGGATATCTTAATGCGCTTAACCGGTTCATGAATACGCAGCCGGTATCCACGCAGATGGCATTATTCTGCCGGTAGACGTATAGTCCGGGTGTATGACCGTAGACGATGAGTGTATCTCCCTTATAATCCCTGGCCCAATCCAGACGAACAGGCATGCCGATCTCATTGATCTCACCGGTAGTAAGTCCGAACAGACAGAATTCCCTTATCCTCTTTGTATACTTGCCGACATATGATTCTTTGATGCCGGCATGAACGGCAAGAAGATTGCCGTTATCGAAGACATAATAAGTCGGAGTGTTTTCCAGAAATCTGATTATTTCCTGTTTTTCTCCATCGGAAACATTTCTGAATTCTTCAGCGGTAGTCTCCAGACCGTGCTTTACTTCTACGGCGTTGCCTTTAAGGTATCTTAACAGCCTGTCGTCGTGGTTGCCCAGTACCATGAAGGCAATGTTCTGCGAACACAGCTTCATTATCAGTCTGATCACTCCCAGACTGTCAGGGCCCCTGTCGACGATGTCGCCGACGAATATCAGTTTCCGGTTATCCTTATGACTATATATTCCTTCTTTTTCCTGATAGCCGAGCTTTCTGATGAGCTTTTCCAGTTCATCAAGACAGCCGTGTACGTCTCCGATGATATCAAACGGACCTGTCTCGTTCTTAAGATCAAAGACAGGTTTTCTTCTTTCTACCGTGACACTGTTGGTTTCTTCATCACTGTTAAGAAAATACAGCTGGTCAAAGCCTTCATCCCTGAGTCTTTTTCTGAGAGATGAGGTCTGCTGATGCTGAGACCTTAAATCCGGAGAAGATTCTTTGCCATGGGCAAAGAGGGCTTCCTCATCAAGATCGAATACGATGCCGATCCTGAGATAGTTTTCCTTCTTGGCATCCTTGAGAACTTCTCTTCTTTTCTCCTGATCAAGCCAGTTGCCATCCATTACCTGCAGAGTCCTGGTAAGATCAGGCCTGTCTGATTCGTTTATCTCATAATCAAAGAAGCGCTTGCGGGCAAAGGTCGTCTTGCCGGCACCGGAAGCACCCATGAGAAGTATCAGCGTGTAGTCATAAACCGGTATGTTCATTTACTTGATGATGGTTATTCTTCCTTCTACGTCTGCGTCCATGTTATTGGAGTTGACCATCAGCTCCTCAAAGATCGAGAAGTCATTGGTGATTACGACTCTTGGCTTGGCATTGGCAACTACTTCCTCATATGGAACGTCAAAGAATTCCGTGAAGTTGTTCAGGTGATACTGCTGCAGAGCGATCTTGATCATGTCATCATCCTGGATCTCGTTGCCGTTAAGTGAGCACTCATCGAGAGTGTCCGTGAGACTGTTGTATACGAGCTTTACGCCCTTGGATACCTGATAGAATTCACCTGAACCCTTGGTTCTGATGCTTTCAGACAGGTAGAACTTGCACATGTGACGGAACTGTCTGCCGGTTACCGATAACATGGTTATTGAACTTATGAACGGGTAACACTCCAACAGGTCCTGATACTGGACGATCGGACCCAGTTCCTTCTTCCTTATTGATCCTGATCCCATCAGCATTACATCAAAGCTGGAGTCTACCTGTAACAGGTCAGCCAGCAGGTTGCCGAGCTGAGTTTCCTCGATCCTGCTTGGATGCGTCAGCTTCTTCTTGAATGTGGTCAGAATGCGGGCATACTTCTTGTCCGTTTCATGCTTGTATGTGTTGAGGATCTCCTCGAGTACCGGATCAGGTGAAGCCAGATGAGAGTTGATGGGGATGACGTTCCAGTCATAGCTGACCATCTTATGCTCATCTGTATCAATTGTGATGTTGAATCTTCCGATCTGGTCGGTTCCTACGCCTACCTGAACGATCGGTACGCCGTTTACGACCTTTGGCTTGGTTAACAGAGTATGAGAGTGTCCGCCGATGATCAGGTCAACGCCCCATTCCGGATCCAGCAGTTCGGCCAGTCTTCCTCAAAACCGATGTGCGTCAATAGTACCGTCAGGTCTATCTTGGTGGTCTTGTAGTTATCGACGATGGTACCTACCTGCTTGGCAGCGTCCCATACGTCGACGAAGGTACCGATTATTTCCTCGCTCTTGGTACTGGCCAGTACTTCCTCGGTGATGATGCCGATGAAGAGAATGTTCATGCCGCCGACATTGAGGATCTCATATGGCTTGAACAGTCTGACATGGTTGGTCTTAATGTACATGTTGGCATTTACGATCGGGAACTTGGCGCATTTTTCCAGGAAAAGAAGATGAGCAAGACCGTAGTCTACCTCATGGTTACCCAGCGTTACGATGTCAGGAGCCAGGAAGTTCATCAGTTCGATCGTTGAGAATCCCTTGTATTCGCTGTCGATGATGGACCCTCTGAACATGTCGCCGGCAATGGCATAGATGACGTTTTCCTCCGTGTTTCTGACATCCTTGATGTAGCCTGACAGCAGGGAAACGCCTCCGACGTCCTTGTTATCCTTGGCCTCAGCCAAAAAGTCCCCGTGCATGTCATTGGAATGCAGTAAAGTAAGCTTCTTCAAACCAGCCATATTCTACCTCCATATTATAAATTTCTTTGTATACCTAAATTGTAGCAAATCAGCTGCCCGAACACCAACAGTAACGATTTATGTTGAAAAACTATTTTTCAAAGGTGATACTTTAGGTATGGAAGCAGGAAAGACAAAGAGAAAACCGCTGGAAGTCGTTGCCGGATACATTAAGGAAGGCAACCGTTTTCTGCTGTTTCGCCGTCCTCCCTATAAGGCCAGAGGCTTAGGCTGGGAATTTGCCGGAGGCAAGATCGAAAAGGGTGAAACGGGGCAGCAGGCACTCAAGAGGGAACTCAGGGAAGAGATCAATGCGGATGTGACCGTATATGATGAAATGGCAGAATGTTACCATGACTACGATGATCTGAGCATTCATCTTACACTTTATCAGTGTACTCTTTCGAAGACTGGATTTTCTCTCAATGAGCATGTTGACAGCCGCTGGGTGACGCTGGAGGAAACTGATGAAATGAGTCTGTGTCCGGCGGACAAAATCTTAGTCGAAATGCTGAAAAGAAAAAGTGAATTGTTATAGAATATGGGTAGAGAATAAGGAGCATAATATGAAAATCAGTGAAGTTATTCAGATAATAAAGGACCATCACTACAAGGAATGGAACGGCAATGCGATCAAGCCTGAAACCACCCGTGACAAGGTACTGTATGGTGATGTTGATAAGGAATGCACAGGTGTCGTTACGACCATCTATGCCAGCGTTGAGGTAATCAGAAAGGCAGCCAAGATGGGTGCCAACCTGATCGTAGCTCACGAATCACTGTTCTGGAACCATGGGGACCATACCGACTGGCTGCAGGATAACAGCACCTTCAAGTACAAGAAGGCACTGCTTGATGCCACGGGCATTACGGTATGGAGAGACCACGATCACATTCACGCCGGTGTTGACTGGGAAGGCGAGAGAGTTGACGGCATCTTCTATGGCCTGTCTGCCGAACTGGGCTGGCTCGATTACAGAATCGGCAACGTAAACAGACCGATGATGTACCAGATTCCCAAGACACCTACCAGAGATGTGGCTGAATACCTCATGGAAAAGATGAATCTTAACGGCATCAAGACAATGGGCAACGTTGACGGTTACACCAGCAGGATCTTCATTCCTTCTCACGTAATCGGTCCGACAGATAACCAGATGCTTACCATTGTTGAGGAAAACAACATTGATACGATCATCGCCATGGAGATCACCGACTTTACGCTGGCAATCTTCATGCGTGACGGCGCAATGCTTGGTCAGGACAGATGCGTACTGGCTGCCGGTCACTTCAATGTTGAGGAACCTGGCATGAAGTGGTTCGGCGAAGTGTTCTTACCAACCATCTTACCGGTTGAACTGCCAATTAAGTTCATCCAAGCCGGTGACTCATACACAATGTTATTAAGGAAGAACTATTAATGAAAATACTGGTAATAGCCGGCCAGGGCGGCAAGATGGGCAAGGCCATCGTTGAACAGCTCGTTAAGGCCGGACACAAGGACGATGTCATAGCCGTAGGTACCAATGCGGTAGCTACGGCAGCCATGATCAAGGCCGGGGTAGCAGGGGCAACCGGTGAAAACCCCGTGAAGG
>ONPK01000182.1 GCA_900319675.1 uncultured Bacillota bacterium | reverse complement strand
GTGGCAGCTGGACGTATCATTCATTACTGATCTGGACCTTGAGCATTTCTTAATGGAAGGTGTTCTGTGCTTCATGCTGTTCAGCGGTGCCAGCAAGGTTCATTTTTCTAAGTTCATTTCCAACATAAAGCCAATTGTTTTACTGGCACTACTTACGACATTACTTTCAAGTACGATATACGGACTGCTGTTTTATCTGTTTTCCATGGTGTTTAAGCTGCCGATGGATTTCTGGACCTGTGTATTACTGGGCTGCATCGTTTCCCCGACGGACCCGATCGCCGCTACCAGCATTCTAAACAAGCTGGGACTTTCCAAGAGTGTGACCAGTGTCATTGAAGGTGAAAGTCTGTTTAATGACGGTACAGGTGTCGTGCTCTTCGTATTCGTCAAGAGTATGGTTGGTGCCGGTGCCCATGAGAACTTCATCCTGTTGATGGGCAAGGAAGTACTGGGGGCCTTTGTGGTTGGAGCGGCCATGTCCTATCTGACCTTCCAGCTGTTCAAGCGTACCAAGGATCCCGTACAGCAGATCCTCATCAGCCTGGTAAACGTTGCTTCGGTATACATCATCTGCGAATATTTCGGGTTCTCCGGCATCTTGGCCAGCGTGGTATGCGGCATGCTCTATGCCTATCTCAGCGATGGCATAAAGCGTGAGCGTGAGGTATACGATGCAAGTCATCTCTACGAGAGCTTCTGGGAGATAATCGACCACATCTTCAACAGCATTCTCTTCGTACTGTTAGGCCTTACCGCTCTGTCACATGCCTTTTCTCAGTACATCTGGTTACTGATACCGGCTTCAATACTGATCTCGCTGTGCGCACGCCTATTAGGCGTAACGGCGTCATCGCTGATAGTGGGAAGAAACAATCTGCCAAGTTACTACTCTTTAAGAGAGTTCGTGCTGTTAATGACCTGGAGCGCCCTAAGAGGCGGTCTGTCACTGGCCCTGGTGCTTGGCTGCCGGGAATTCCTGCAGCAGGAGACCTATCTGATCTTACTGAATGTTACATACCTTACGGTCTTCTTTACGATCCTGGTACAGGGTCTTACGACCGGAAAGGTATATCATGTCATTGAAAAAATGAAATATAAGCGAAATGTTGAGGAGCGCAGGCAGAGGACCCTGCGCAAGAGACGGCTGTGGAGGAGGAAGAGCGCATGAAGATAGTCATAGTAGGAACCGGCGGAATCGGCACCTGTCTGGTCAGATTCCTGTCTGAGGAACGTCATGAGATCACGGTGATCGATACCAATCCCCACGTAGTCGAAGCCTTGACGGACAAGTATGAAGTAAACGGCATCTGCGGAAGCGGCGCCAGCTACAGCGTTCTGAAAAAGGCCGGCATGGATGCGGTAGACGTCTTTCTGGCGGTCACCTCAACTGATGAAGCCAACATCATGGCCTGCATGATCGCCAAGGAGCTTGGAGCTGCCCATACGGTAGCGAGAGTTCGTGAACGTGAGTATCTGGATGACATCGAGTTCTTCCGCGAAAGGGCCGGAATTGACTACATAATTAATCCGGAACTGGCTGTAGCTGAGGAAATACTGTATCTTCTGAAGATGCCGATGGCCGTCAACCTGCAGTCATTTCTGGATGGCAACGTCTTACTGACGGAACTTAACATCACGGAGCATCATCCGATGGCAGGAATGTCTCTGGGAGAAATGCGTCAGAAGTTCGGCGCTTCCGTACTGGTTGCGACGGTTACCAGGGGAAAGAAGTCATTTGTTCCCCATGGCAATTTCGTTCTGAAACCGGAGGACAAGATCAGCGTTCTGGCCCAGACCAGGCAGATGGAAAGACTGCTGGAGAAACTGGGAGAAGTAAAACGCAAGGTCAATCACGTGATGATGGTCGGCAGCGGCAGAATTGGGCTGTATCTGGCGGAGAAGCTTCAGGATACGGACATGGATCTTAAGATAATTGAATTCGACAGGGAACGCTGTCAGGAGCTGTCAAAGCTGTTTCCTGATGTTTCCATTGCCTATGGCGAGGCCTTTGATGAGAAATTGCTGGCAGAGGAGGGACTGGCCGGCTATGATGCCTGCGTAACCCTCACCGATGCCGATGACCGCAATCTTGTCGTTTCAATGTTTGCCTGGTCATTAGGCGTACCGAAGATCATAACC
>ONPK01000062.1 GCA_900319675.1 uncultured Bacillota bacterium | reverse complement strand
TTTTCATCTTTCTTTCCAGCCAGACGAAACCGAACATGACCGGTATTTCTACAAATCCCTTAAGTGCCTGAATATTGCCGGTATCAACGGTGCTTCCCCCGACTGCCGTAACTATCGGCAGCAGGAAGTTCTCCATTAACAGGGCAAATGAACCCATCAGACCGGCATAACCGAAGCAGGCCAGTACATAGGACGGGTGTGAGGAAATAAAGCTCAGGTAGTCTGACTTTTCCTTTGATGAGACATCATCTGAACTGAATGCTGTTCTCCCGAAATGCCTTGCCGTCATATACAGAATCAGGATCAGTACTATCTGAAATCCTATGCTCACCGTGGTTACACCCTTATATGAGTACTTCTCAGTAAGGTTGCCGAAGATCAGGCATGATACGGCATAGGACAGTGAACCGAAGGCTCTGGCAGTACCGAAATTGATATTGAAACCATTCTTGATGAAGGTCGTGCTCATCTGATCAAACAGCGGTGTCATGGCAGCTATCAGAGCGAAGTCCATGACATAGGCAACACTCAGCAGAATTGAGGGTTCTTCGGAAAGATGATTGATCAGATATCCCGCCAGCAACACCACTGATAATAGCAGAGACATCTGGAATACGTTTATCCTGCCGCTTCTGTCCAGAATACTGGAAATACCGAAGTTCATCAGCATGCTCAGAAGATTGGCAACTGCGATTAACAGGCCAACCTGGAAGGAAGTATATCCCCTGCTTAACATGGTAAAGGTGCCAAAACCAAGAACAGCTGCTATGGTAACATAGTAGACTGCCTGCAACATGATGTGATCAAGATTAAGTTTCTTTTCCATGTCAGTTTCCTTTCAACACAAAGAGACGATCCTGTCGTCTCACTGCATGATTATACAAAAATGGCGTCCCCGAGCGGATTCGAACCGCTGACCTTCCGCTTAGGAGGCGGACGCTCTATCCAGCTGAGCTACGGAGACAGCACTAATATTATAACAGTTTATTCACGTTTGTGTTAAAATAGTTTCGGTGATTTAATGAGAAACGTATACCTTAACAACATTGTGGATATTTCCGATCCTGACTGCGAATTCATCAGGGAATTTGACCGTGAGATCCAGAAATACGGTGCCCTGGTCTACAGCCATGAAACCAATGCCTACCAGTTCATTAAGAAATTTGAACAGATAGATTACAAGAAGGAACTTTTACCCGACTTCATGAAGGTTGAAAACTCAGATCCCCTTCTCAAGGCTCTGAATCTGACCATCCACTATGAGTTTGATCCGGAGACTGAAGAAGATGAGGAAAACCTGGAGATCTGGCAACAGCTTTCTCAGATTGACATACCCGTTTTTGACTATGACGATGACGGCGAAATCAAGCTTGCCAGTGAAATCAAACTGTATCCTTCAGAAAACAAGTTCACGGTGTGGTTTCTGAACAGGGACAGCTACGAATACATACTCGATCAGGATCTGCTGATGATCGCTCCGGTCATTAAAAACATCAACATTGCCAGAAAGCTCATCAGAGACTATGGCATTCACCCGTTTGAAAACAGATTTGACCCTGCAGATCACATCGGATACGTTGATCCCGATCTGGTCGCAATACTCAATACAGGAAAAAAGAGCAGATAACTGCTCTTTTACTTTATGTATTCTACTTTATTGCCGGTTCTTGGCAATGCAGTTCTGACTGGCAGACCATCCTCCGTATCGGGATATCCCACTGCCAGGGCTCCATATATTCTCTCATCCTGTTCAAGACCATGTTCTCTGAACAGTTCAAGCAGTCCCTCATCTTCATTAAGCCACTTCAGCTGATTGATCCAGCAGGTTCCCAGATCAAGTGAGTTAGCCGCGATCATCATGTTTTCCAGGGCACAGGCACAGTCGGCAATGTTATTGCCGTAATCCTTATTATTGGCAACGACTATCAGCATTGGACAGCCATAATGAAAGATGTAGTTTCCCTGCTTAGACCTGGTTATTGACGTAACAAGAGATCTGTACATGCCCTCGTAAACTTCCATCTTTCTGAAGGCTTCCGAGACCATGACTGCCAGTTTATCCAGCAGTTCGCGGTTTGTGATGACGAAGAAGTGACAGCTCTGGCTGTTGCCTCCGCTTGGGGCATGACGGCCGGCTTCGATGATGAGATCAGTCTTCTCCCCCTCTACTTCCCGGTTCTGAAATCTTCTGGTACTTCTGCGGGTCATTATCGTTTCATATGCATTCATGTGGATACCTCTTTTCTAAAGTATGGCATATCTTTTTCCTTCATCATGGTACATTGACCGAAAAAAGAGTCTGAACATCAGACTCTTACTTCTATCTGTGATAATACCTTGCCTACGGAATCGTAGATGCAGAGATCAGCCATGCCGTCCCTTGGCGTTGGCGTCTTGTTGATGACGACAAGGTACTTGCCTTCAAAGTATGATACCAGCCCGGCTGCCGGATAGACGACCAGTGAGGTTCCGGTGATTACCAGGCAGTCTGCCTTGTTGATCATCCTGACGGCACCGTTCATTACGGAACTGTCCAGGCCTTCCTCATACAGCACGACATCCGGCTTGATCATGCCGCCGCATTCACATCTCGGGATGCCTTCACTGTCAACGATGTGCTGTAATGAATATTCCCTGCCGCATCTCATGCAGTAGTTGCGGTGGATCGTACCGTGAAGTTCATACACGGTCTTACTGCCGGCCATCTCATGTAGGCCGTCAATGTTCTGCGTTACCACGCCGAGACTCTTTCCTGCCTTCTCAAGTTCAGCCATCTTGAGATGAGCTGCGTTTGGCTTGGCATCCAGGAAGATCATCTTGTCCTTGTAGAATCTGTAGAATTCCTCAGGATTGTTCATGAAGAATGAATGGGAAATGATTTCTTCCGGCGGGTACTTGTACTTTGTATTGTACAGACCGTCCTGGCTTCTGAAGTCAGGTATGCCGCTTTCCGTGGAAACACCGGCACCCGTGAAGAAAACTATTCTGTTGCTGTCATCAAATATTTCCTGCAGTCTCTTTATCTTATCCATATTTCCTACCTGAAGATTATTGCGTCATATACATATCTTTCGCCGGTATAGTTCCAGCCTGCCGGGTGATTTACAAGTTCGCCGTTGATTGCCAGCATTGAGCTGCCGCCGCCGCCCAGGTTTGAAGCATTGTATGCCCCATATCTTTCAAACAGGTCGGCAGGTTCCGTCATGCTTGCGCCGTATGAACCGCCTGAACCACGTCCGTCGATCGTTACCAGAAGCACAACACCGTCCTTACGCTGACCGATAGCTGTTCTTGGCTGAACGCCATAGCCGCCATTGCCCATGAAGGTGGTCTTTTCACCGTTTACGATCAGGAATGGTCCGAAGGTCAGTGCCCATCTGGCACCATCTGCCAGGGCATCGTCAGCCGTACCGTATTTTAAGAACAGCCTTCCCTCCCAGTCCATGCAGACCAGTTCTTCTCTCTTATCGGCGTTATCAACAATTACGCCTTCCTTGATCACTGATCCAAGAGATGAGATCGTGTTGTCGCCATAGAGGTTATATCCTCCGCCGTTAATGGCAACGATGGCATCGTTGTCGGCTGCGAACATCGTTATGGTACTGCCGTATCTTGATCTTGAAGTTACAAGTTCCAGTCTCTGCGGCTGATAGATGACGGTGATCCAGCCCTTATAGCCGTTTTCATCAATGTCAATGACCTTGTAAGCCTGATCAGGATCATCCCTCTGCAGGATCAGACGGTCATATTCAGTTGCGTAGTATCCGGTATCGGGATTGTCAACGATCTTGATCTGAGACAGGTCTGTTGATTCTCCGGATACGATGGTTCTGTTCTTGTCCAGTACCTCGGCAATGGCATCATCATCGTAGAAGATGTATGCCAGGTACTTGTGGGTACCAGTGGTCAGGGCTGTGGTGATGTACCAGTCCCTGATCTTGTCATACGGTCCGTATACCAGGTAGAAGCAGATTATTGCACACACGTCAACAAACAGCAGGAACTTGGTATAGAAGCCCAGTCTCCATCTTCTCTGCTTCTTCTGCTTGACCTTTCTTACCTTGCCTTCGGCCGGCTTTGTTGCCGTCTTACGGACAGCTTCCGTGCTGTCGATTCTGATGGTCTTGTCCATGTTGCCTTCAGTACCGCCTGCAGAAGTCTTGAATTCCTCAGGATCGAATTTTCTGTTATTGTCGTCCATCATTCGCCACTCCTTTCAGCAAGTACATATGGGTTGTCTCTGGTTCCGCTTCCGGATTCAATGGCCAGAGAACCGTTAATGCATATCATCGGTCTGATCTTGTTTTCAGAACTCAGGAAACCTGCAAACAGGTGTCCGTCATCGTCAATGGTGTAGACCAGATCGTCATTTGTATCAATGTTAGCCATGATGAAGATGCCCGGATACTCATCGACATACTGCACGGCGGTATTCGGAAGTGCCACGTAGCAGTTGAGAGTATTGTCAAAGTTATCATGATAGTCGTACATATTGTTTCCTGACAAGGATCCATAGTACCAGTCATTGGAAATAAGCACGTTTTCATAGTTTTCAAGAGACTCAAGATAATCACTGTTCAGATAGTAGCCAAGGCCTCTGTCTGGAGAATATTGATTGCTGCTGCCGAAGCTTCTGGTGATCGGTTCACCGTTTTCATCAGTCAGATAGCCGTCCAGCATCAGTTCGATGTTGAGTTCATTGGTCTTTCGGACGACACGCCACAGCCTGCCGCTGTAGCTGATGAACGTTGATATGTTCATGTCCTTGGCTTCATTGACATCAGATTTCCTTACGATGAACGGGTCACTGGCTCTGCCTGTACCACCCTGCACTGCCAGGTCATATCTGGTCGTAACTACGGCTCTTACTCCGACGAACTGAGTTGGATTGGAACCGGTGGAAAGGCTGCCGTCCTCATTTACGAACCAGTTTTCGTTGTCGCTGTTCATTGATATCAGCATGAAACCTTCACCGTTATTGAGGAAGCCATCCGCCCCACCCGTCATCTTATAGTCGTTAAGTGACAGCATGGTCACGTAGTTATCGTTCTTTGTATACTTGCAGCCGATGCTGTCAGCGCCGTCGATCACGTCAGTACAGTATTCCGTTCTGATCATCGTGGTATCGAAGTCTCTTAATGACTTCTGATAGATGCCTGAGAACTGATCGTCACGGTCAGTATTCAGCCACTGTCTGATCAGTGATTCGGAATATGTTGCGCTGTCATCAAGAATGAAGCTGCCGGTGTTGTCCTGTTCAACCATTCTTACTTCACCGTCAGTATTGATGTCCAGAACTCTGAAGATCCTTCCGGAATATGACACGTAATTGTACTTGGGATTGCCGCGGTAATGGTAGTTCTCGTTTTCATCCTTCCATACGCCGTCGTTATCGCCGATGACCTTTGATATCAGAGCTTCTGACAGATATACAGGATGCTCTTCTGAGGTTACCTCACTGTAGAGTGCGATGAACTGATTTCTGAAGTCGATTGCCCTGTACAGGTAAAAGCCGAGTATCAGCAGTATCAGCAATGTATTTAAGACCTGGAATGTTCTCTGGGGAAATCCGATCTTGATTTTATTCTTTTCTTTCTTCTTTTTTGCCATAATAAAACGTACCCTTGATATAAATCCATTAGATTATATATTATTTACAGTACCATTTCAAACCCGTACGGAATTTCCCACAAAAATTCGATAATATAAATCAAGTCCTAAATTTGAAAAACATGGAGTATTCATCGTTTCGCATGGTAAACCATGATGAAAATTGGAGAAATTCTCCATATTTTGTTTTCTTGGTGTATAATTCAGTTAGAAGCGGTATGATTCGCCGCTTTGGGACATCGCATAAATCATAATCAGTAACTTATGCGCTGTGGCAGTGTTGGCAGCTTTGGGTTTCAATGGGGATTGAGACTGCTGCCTTTTCTTTTGGTTGAATTCATATAAAGGATCATGTTTCTTAAGACGGTAATTGCACGATGCCCCCAGATATAAAAGGCATCTTAAGTGACGATTTCCCTTCTTGGATATCTTTAGATGAGTTCCATCTACATCCCCGGACTGAAGTATCTTTGGATTTAACCCGGCAAAAGCTGAGATCGCTCTTCTGTTAGGAAATCTTGACATGTCTCCCAGCTCAGCTATGATCCTGGCAGCCAGATTTCTTCCTACTCCAACTATTGATACCACACAGCTGAAGTATGGGATCTTCTCTGCATCGCAGATCAACTCATTCAACAGAGAGCCACATAACTTCATCTGATCCTGAAGTTCCTCTATCATCTCAGGAAGCTTTATTACCTCAATATCTGTTACCTCTGCTCCTGAATAACAGTGGCTGGCACATTCATACATCTTGTGCACGATCTTATCAACGAACTTCTTATCATGATTCACCTTCTTTTCTATCGCCTTAACTATCGTTTCTTCTCTATGTTTCAGTAACAGTGAAGGATGAGGATATTTTTTCAGCACTTCCATTGGAATTGGATCATATAAGCTCCCGTTTGATCCAAAACACTTGTCTAATCGGGGATAAATGATATCCAGAAAGCTTCTGAAACTCACTTTTCTCTTCTTAAGATGGATAAGTTCTGTCTCATAGTACCTATTCATCTTCTGAAGTCTTACAAAGATATTTTCCTGCTTATGAAATGGAAGCAGGTTACCTTCGCAGTAATATGCCTTGGCTATGTGAGCACAATCCAGCGGATCTGTCTTATTACTGTGCAGATTAGTCTTTCTGTAAGCTGCTGATAATAACGGGGAGATGATGTAGTACATCATGTCATTATCATCAAGATACTTCTGTAAGCAGCGGTGGTATACACCGGTAGCTTCAAATACAACTGGTACTCTTTCTTCTGTACTTTTTTCTTTTGTCATCTCAATAGTTTCCATCAATTGGTTGAAACCCTCTATGGTGTCGTGCAGCACCTTGGGTTTCCTTAATGGTTTTCCGTTCTCCAAGAATGGCTGGTAGTGGCAGCTCCCCTTGGAGACATCTACCGTGATCACTGGTCCTCTCATTATCCGGGTGTCTTTGGCAAGTCTTCCCTTACATCTGTATCAGATCATTTTTCTGGGTTACATACGGAATCAGCTCTGTTTACTGCCGTTCCATTTCGATAAACCGACCTGTGACACGGATGGGAAGCAGAACGTTTTTTGTGACTGACTCTGATCTCTCAGGTCTAAAAAAGACGGCGTTCTCACTTTACCCAAGACCTTCCTGCATTCATGCCTAAAGTGCAGAAAGGCCAGGAACAACTGGTATTCCTGACCTTTATATTGTATCGATATATTTTTCTTCTCTACTATAATCAGGTCCAGTTTGTTCCTGATTTTATAATAGAAAAAAGACCGGCGAACCGATCTTTTCCCAAACTCTTAATATTTCAGTGCTGTTTCCAGGGCGATTTCCATCATCTTGGTGAAGGCCAGCTGTCTTTCCTCAGCCGTTGTTTCCTCACCGGTTACGATGGAGTCAGATACTGTCAGCAGACATGCTGCCTTCTTCCCCAATGCCTTGGCATTGTGGAACAGGGCAAATGATTCCATTTCAGCACAGACACAGCCGTACTTGGCATAATTCGGGTCAAACTCAGGTGTGTCAATGTAGAATACGTCACTTGAGCTGATGGTTCCTTCAACCATCGGATAACCTAACTTGGCTGCGGACTTTCTGATCTCTTCATTCAGTGCTTCATCAGGCCACTGGATCTCTTCCATGTCCCCATTCTGAACCTGAGCATATGTTGACTTGCTGTAGGCATTCTTGGCCAGTACGATGTCATAGATGTGAACTTCCGGAACCATCGCACCTGTCGTACCGATACGGATGATGGCGTCAACATCATAGAACTTGAACAGCTCGTATGAGTAAATGCCAATGCTTGGCATGCCCATGCCTGAACCCATTACGGATACCTTGTGTCCCTTATAGGTGCCTGTATATCCCAGCATTCCCCTGACATGGTTGAACTCAACAGGATCCTCCAGGAATGTCTCGGCAACGAACTTGGCTCTTAACGGATCTCCCGGCATTAAAACGATTTTTGCGATGTCGCCCTTGTTTGCACTGTTATGAGGTGTACTCATTATAAAATCCTCCCTTTCTCATGCTTTTCAGTCCATTATTCTGATTTCATAATCTCTACTATTAAACTATCATAAAACGACAGTTCTTTCAATTCCATCGGGGCTATTTGGCTGCCTCCGTTTCCTTGGCGGCCTTGCTCTTCTTTCTTGATTCCTTCTTCGGCTTTTCTCTGTCGGTTATCCTGAAGACAACCCCCTTTTCCAGGTTCTCAGCCTCAATGTTATAGCCATAGGCATGAGCCACCTTGCTGCAGATGCTAAGGCCAAGTCCGAACTTGCCCTTGGTTCCCTTTTCAAACGGCCTGAACAGCTTCTGCATTCTTTCTTCGGTGATGCTTGGACCGTCATTGCTGATGGCAAGAGCACCCGGTCGGAATGTAATGTCTATTCTGCTTTCGGCATACCTCAGGGCATTGTCAAGCAGGTTTTCAACGACGATTCGCCATGATTCCTCATCACCCCTGAATTCACCTTCCTGCAGATC
>ONPK01000050.1 GCA_900319675.1 uncultured Bacillota bacterium | reverse complement strand
GTATGAGTGCGAGTGGTGGCATTTCGTCTTAGCCGATGAACCGTATCCGGATACCTACTTCGACTTTCCCAATAACAGTAAATCATTAAGAAAATGAAAAAGGATCACCGATGTGATCCTTTGTTTTCTTTACTGACCTGTTGAGTCATAGTATCTCTTCATGAGTGTATACAGCTGATTTGTCATGGCATCCAGAAGATTTTCATAGGATTTGCTGACCAGCCACTCACCATTCTCATTGAAGACCCTGACAGGATAATTACCGGAATCATAACTCTTTCCGGCTCTTCTGCACGCCGTCATGGATTCTTCATAGACCTTCTGATCAGCCCTGGCCAGGTATTCATTAATAAGTTCTGAGTCTTCCTTGTTCAATGTACCCCAAATGTAACCATAGATTATTTCTGAAACGAACTCCTCACTGTAGCCATCATTTCTCATCAGTCTCTGCACTTCAGTTCGCTTCTGTAAGCTTGCCTCCTGACTGTTAAGATATAATTCCATGTATCTGCCAATGTCGTAGCCGCTGAAGCGTACGACAACATCCTTGACGTTTTCCCTGTCGGTATCACTTTCAGCGATGATCTCGTAGGAAAACTTGGACAGCATCCTGTTGATCACTTCAAGTCTTTCATCGCTGAGCTGTAATACTGCAGAAAGAGAAGACGGATCTTCCTTTATGCCGTCAAGAAATTCCACGGCTGCATCGGTTGCCGTCTTGGGTTCTTCTGATGAACAGCCGACAAGATTCATGACAATCAGAACAGCCAGTAACAGAACTGCAATTCTCTTCATTCAGACTACCTGTTAATATTCAGGAACGGCTTCCGGATCAGACATCAGAAGTGAATTGTTCTTGGTTGCCTCAACCGTCTTGGCCAGGATCTCAATGAACTTGTCTACTTCTTCTTCGGTATTGTAGATGCCGAAGCTGACACGGATCATGTCGGAAATGCCCATCATTCTCCAGACATAAGGATGTGCACAGAAGGCACCGCGGCGGGTTGCCACGCCTGTATTTTCACCCAGTTCTCTGGCTAAGACGTATGAGTTGATGTCAGCGAAGTTGAATGTTACGACACCGACTCTGTCTTCGGTATGCTCATAGTCGCCATAGATGATGATGTTATCAATTGTCTTGAGTCCGTCGATCATTCTGCGGATGAGTTTCTGTTCATGTTCGGAAATGGCATCGAAGCCGACTTCTTCCAGAATGTCAATGGCCTTGGCCATGCCTACTACACCGGCATAGTTCGGTGAACCTGCCTCGTATACTTCCGGAGCGTTCTTGTACTTGACTTCAGAGTCTCTGACGATCTTTACGATGCCGCCGCCATAGAATTCAGGCATGTGGGCACTTAAGTCTTCCCACGGTCCGATTACGGCGCCGCCGCCATAAGGTGAATACATCTTATGAGCTGAGAATACCAGGAAGTCAATTGTTTCTTCAGGTGTCTCACCCTTCATTGAGAACTTGCGGTGAGCAACGATCTGAGCTCCGTCAACGATGATCTTGGCGCCATGGGCATGAGCCATCTTGGCGATCCTGTGAACATCGGTAACATAACCGGTTACGTTTGAAGCGGCTGTTACGGAAACGTACTTGACCTTGCCTTCGTTTTCTGTCAGCAGTCTTTCGATGTCATCGTAAATGATTCTGCCCTGCTCATCTACTTCGGCGTAGATGACCTTGCAGCGTTCACGCCATGACAGGTCATTGGCATGGTGTTCCATTCTGGTACATAAGATCAGATCGTCTTCACTTTCAACCAGAGCGCTGGCCAGCTTGTTGAGGCCGTCAGTCGTGCTGTTTGCATAGAATACGGTATGGTAATCAGGATCGGCTCCGACGAAATTCAGAACCTTGTCACGTACTTCATTGTATATGTCGGTTGAATGGTTTGACTTCTGAGAGAAGCCACGGCCGATTGAACCGTACATCTTCATTTCATTGTCGACATATTCCATTACAGGCACCAGCGGTGGTGTGGTTGCGGCATTGTCAAAGTTGATGAGCGGCTGAGTAGTGCCGTCACTGAGCTGTACCGGTTCGTCAACACCGACAACGTACTGTCTGATGTTATCAATGGTATAGACTATCTTTTCAGGTTCCTTGTCGCCCTCATCTTCTGACGGTGTCGGCTCCGGCTTGTCAGGATCAACAGGCTTCTGACATCCGGTGACCAGAGACAGGAACATGAATGCTGCCAGTAAGGTGCATAATAACTTGCTTGTTCTCTTCATCGTTTCGTACCTCTCTGTAAATTATTGCTGGAAACTAAGTATTTCCCCTAAAGTTTATTTTACCATAAGGAAAGTTTTCATTTGAATATGTTTCAGATGAAAATCACTTCATGCCGTTTTTGAACATGGTCATCATTTCATTGGTGAGACTGTGATTTGTAGGCTGAAGAACGATGTCTTCCCTTCTGACCCATTCGGCATACTTCAGTTCGGAAGGATCCATCTTAATGGTGTCATCCCCGTCAACATCGCAATAGTAACCGATCAGGATGTCCTGGGCAATGCCCCAGGGCTGAGACTTGTAATAGGTAATGTTTGTAACCTGTAACCCGGTTTCCTCCATTACCTCTCTTCTGACGGTTTCCTCCATGGTTTCCCCGATCTCCGTAAACCCGGCTACCAGGGCATTATGTCCATACCCATGAGCATACTTTGTCAATAACAGCCTGTCCCCGTTTCTGACTCCGACGATCACGGCCGGATTGATCCTTGGATAGATCACGTTGCCGCATTCAGGACATCTTAGTGCCCTTTCCTTAAGATCGTATTCAGTCTTATGACCGCAGCGGCCGCAATACCTGTTATCATCGTACCAGCGTTCCAGGTGATAGGCCGTAAACACGGCCAGTACCTTGTAATTGTCCGCAACGTTTTCCCTGAGAAAACTGTTTATCTTCTGAAGCTGATATCCTTTAGGACAGTACTCACTGTCACACATGAAGTAATCATCTTCGTCAATGGAAAACAGATACTGAAATACACTGCCTTCCGGATATTCTCTAACCTTCGGAAACCTGATGTCCTTTTCTGCCAGATTCAGCACGCAAAGAACAGCCCCATCCCTGACGGTCAGTACGATGCTGTCAAGGGAAGGCTGTCTGTTTTCATAATGGTTATTGAATACATGAGGAGCTATGTCCTGAATCATTTCATATCTCCCTGCTGAATGAGACGTCTGAAGAAGTCACACTCATCCCTGTTGCACTGGGCAGCTTCAGGCAGTTTCATGTTGCAGTGGAAGACGTGTCCCAGAACATGATCCCTGTCGCCATAGTAACGGTATTCCGATCTGACGTTCAGCTTTCTCAGGGCTTCATATAAGGGCTTGGCCTGTTCCTTAAGGAAGTCTCCCTCAGCCGTCATTATGAAGGCCGGCGGGAAACCGGGCTGAAGGTGATCCATGACGCTGATCATCATCAGTTCCTCAGCAGTTCCCTTATTCGGCAGAAGATCCTTCATTAATCTGGCTGTCAGATCATTCTTCTTGTTTATTTCTATCTTATATACGCCGCAGTTGAGAGCTACACCCTTAGGCAATAGATCCCTGGTGATGTCTGCCCCAACGGTTGCGGCCAGTCTCTCATCCAGACACTGGCAGCAGAACAGTCCCAGCATGTGGGCACCGGCACTGTCACCTACCGCAAAGACGTTATCCGTATCCAGGCCGTATTTCTCACCGTTGGCCTGAACCCATCTGAACACGTTTGCCGTATCCACCATTGAAGATGGATACTTGAACTTCGGCGCCAGTCTGTAGGTAAAGTTGACTACCGCAAAGCCATGCTGAGCCAGGGACATGCAGTAGTACTGATAAAGTTCCTTGTCGCCATATACCCAGCCTCCGCCGTGAACGCTGACGATGACCGGCAGCCTGCTTTCAACACCTCTTGGTCTGTAGACATCCAGGACGTTCCATTCAGCATCATTTCCATACTGAATGTCATCAAAGCGCTGAATGTCCTTCGGCGTGGTTAGTCCTGCATCTCTCTTCTTGTCGCTACGGGCAAACATGTAGCGGATGGCCATGCTTAACATTGACATAAGCTATACCTCGTTTTCCTTCATGTATTCTTCAATTAACCTGATGTCTCTCAGGTCCTTTTCTCTGCCGAGACCTCTCTTCATTTCCAGTAAGCCCTTAAGGGATATCACCTGATATCCCTCAATCTCAACCGGTTCATCACAGATCCAGTTTTCAAACACTTCGATCAGTTCCCCGATCCTGAAACTTCTTCTGCCCTTGGGACTGATTACACACTGATAACCGTCCCTTTCCAGAAGATCGGCCATCTCCTTACTGCAGCCCATGTCGATGTCATGGGTCTGTTCCCTTAAACCGTATATGACCATGGCTGCTCCCGTTATGATCCAATACTGCTCAGGGTCATAGGGAAACTTCCTTAACTGTTCATATATCTCATTTCTGTTCATAGCCGAAGAATTCCCTTAATCCTTCCCTCTCAAGCAATATCTCAGCCGTAAAGCCATAGTGCCAGGCAGCTGCCAGTCCCACGACGTTATCCAGAAATTCCTCATAAGGCAGTTCAAACCATTCCTCTGGTATTTCCCTGCGGATGGTACCGCCGTCATTGTGACCGCCTCCCCACCACCAGGCCTCATCCAGTTCAGCTTCATAGGTGCCGTCATCCATCTTATTGAAGGCGTACCAGGAACACCATTCCCTCATGCCTTCAGGAGTATGCGGTCCCTCATTGTGTGGGGCATCATGCTTCAGAGGAGAATAGTCAGGATCATCCTTTTCGGCACTGCGTCTGTAGACACTGAAGCGTTCATCTGTTTCCTCAGGTCTGCGTTCCAGTTCCAGTGGACCGTTGCGGTATATTTTCCTCTTTCTCCCCTGTACACGGTATTCTTCCTTAATGAGATCTGAGAATGCCTTGACCTTCTTCTTACCGGATATTTCCTTATCGAGCTTAAGAGCCTTCAGCTCTTCTTCAATGTCCCAGGGACAGCCCCAGCCCGGATAATACTGTATGTTTCCGTCACTCAACTCATAATATGTTCCGATATCCTTATCGTTGTATCTGACGCTGTAATTGTTCACGATTCTTGCCATTCTCAAATCCCCCAATGTAATCTGCTTATCTGTTTCTGCCTAATAATCTCAGTTTGAATTCTCTGATCTTGCTGGCATATCTGCTGGTAAAGATGATGCCGATGATGATCATGCCCATCGCAATGCCCAAGCCGAAGCTGCCGATGAATTCATACGGCTGCTTATCATCCAGTCCCAGGAATAATATCACTAAGTATGCCGTAATGCCGATCAGACCGGCAATGAACATCCAGTGCATTCTCCTTAATAATCTTGTCTTTTCCTCATTACTGTAATCAGCTACCTGTAATACTGTTTCCTTTAATTCTTCGTTCATGTGCTCACTTTTCCTTTCTCCACTAAGAATTTCGCGGAGGTCTACTTCGTAAAGATCTGCCAGTTCGATCAGAACATCCAGGTCAGGCATGTTGAAGCCTGTCTCCCAGCGGGAAACGGTTCTCCTTGCCACTCCAACCTTCTCAGCCAGCTGTTCCTGAGTAAGTCCCTTTTCCTTTCTGAGTTCCTGCAGAAATTCTCCGATTTTGATAAGATTCATGGTTTTCTGACCTCCTTTTCGGCTTCAGCATACTGCTGCCGATGATTCTTTAACAGGACACAAAGTGAGCAGATGCCCTGTTCAGACAAATGAGACAGACCGTGTCTCATAAATAAATAATTCTATTTATCCAGCAGACCGTATTCCCGATACTTTTCCAGCATGAAACGGAAAAACATCCGGTTGCCGAAGTACTGCTTATAGGTTGCGGTCTTTTCCTTCCCCTGCTGTTTCAGTTCACTGAGTCTTGTTTCCTCATACTCAGCCTGTCTGACTAAATCTTCAAGCATTTTTTCAAAAGCTTCCAAGCGTTCCATATTATCACCTCAGGAGTTCTACTGATATAATTTTACATTGTTTTAGCGACAATATGAATTCAAACAGTAAAAAGAGCACTTTTCAGTGCTCGTTTACCTGTTAATCTACAGCTTCTCCGTTGATGAATACCTTCTTAATGGCAGTGCTGCTTACCATCGGATCACCGTCGGTAATTACGATGTCAGCGTCCTTGCCAATTTCAATTGAACCTACCCGGTCAGAAATTCCTATCTGCCTAGCCGGGTTAATGGTAATGGCCTTCAGTGCTTCAAACGGATCCATGCCGGCCTTGACAGCCAGTCCGGCGCATAACGGCAGGTATTCCTGCGGAATTACCGGTGAATCGGTAATGATGGATACCTGACAGCCCTTTGCGGCAAGAATGCCCGGGGTCGTCCAGGACTTGTTCTGCAGTTCGAACTTGCTGGCATGAGTCAGGCTTGGTCCTACGGCTAATGGATATGAATATTCAGCCAGCTTATCAGCGATGAGATGCCCTTCGGTAACATGTTCAATTGTCAGGTCAACGTCGAATTCCTTAGCCAGTCTGATGGCCGTCAGGATGTCGTTGGCCTGATGAGCATGTATCTTCAGAGGGATCTCTTTCTTAAGTACCGGAATCATGGCTTCGCACTTGAAGTCAAATGCCGGCTGCTTGAAGATATCATCCCCGGCCTTTTCCTTCTTATTCAGATACTCTCTGGCCTTGAACAGCATGTTTCTGATCACTGATGCGGTGGACATTCTGGCTGCGTTGCCCTTCTCACGGTAACAGCGCTTTGGGTTTTCACCCAGTGCGCATTTCATGGCGACCGGTGTCTTGATGATCATGTCATCGACACAGTTGCCTACGGTCTTTACGGCGATCCAGGTACCGCCAATGGCATTGGCGCTGCCCTGACCGGTAGCTACGCTGGTCACACCCCCTCTGGCTGCGCTTCTTACGGTCGGATCCAATGGATTGAAGCTGTCCTCGGAACGCAGATGCGGGGTGCAGATGTCGCCAGGTTCATTGTAGTCGGCACCTTCAAAGCCGATGCCGTAGCCATCCAGGCCCAGGTGGCAATGGGCTTCAACAAAGCCCGGATATACGTTTAAACCGGTGGCATCGATCACCTCTTCACCCTCATTAATGGTCAGATCCCTGCCTATTTCAGCGATCTTTCCGTCAGTTATGCGGATGTCGGCAACGTAAGCCTCCCGGTTTACTGCATCATTAACTGATCCATTCTTGATTATCATGTGATTATCCTCCTGTTTTCTTCAGAAATATTAACTGAAGTATATCACCATGACAGGATCAGTTCATTAAAAATGAATGATTCGTTATCCCAGATGTCTGTCTGCGAAGGAGAAGAAGGTCTTCCAGTACAGTTCCGGATCCTTGGAACAGCTGCGGGCATGGGTAGCTCCCTCGACAGCCAGCAGTTTCTTTTCTCCCGTAGTGGCGTTGTAATTCCTCTGAGCCATCTCATACGGGACAAAGGTATCTTCCGTACCGTGAATTACCAGTAACGGCCTGCTGTTTCTCTGCAGGGCTTTTACGCAGTTGACGTCAAAGTAGGAGAAACCCAGCTTCATTCTGGTCACCACGTCTCCTGCCAGTAAGACGAATGTCGGATAATGCGTCGTCGTACGGCACTGATAGACATACTCATCCATCAGCGAAGTATATCCGCAGTCCTCAACGGCTCCCACGACATTGTCAGGCAGCTGTTCACCCAGTGTGAGCATTACGGTTGAAGCACCCATGGAAATGCCGTAGAGAATGATCTTTGCTTCAGGGTCACGTTCAACAAGGTATCTTACCCAGTGAGCCAGGTCATCCTTCTCATACCAGCCCATTGAAGTGTAGTGGCCCTGTGATTCGCCATGACCTCTCGGTTCAACGGCCAGTACGTTATAACCGTGTTCGTGCAGCTTGTGGATTATCGGGCCCATCAGGGTCAGATTTGAGGAATAACCGTAGTGAAAGATCACATATGAATGTGAGTCACTCGGATAGAAACGGCTGTGCAATGTCAGCTTATCCTGAACGATGTAGGCATTCTGATAGTTCTCAGGATCATCGGAATATCTGCCCGGATCCTGGCATCTGATGCCCGGAGTGTACTCGGCCAGGTCTTCCTCACCGCTGTTCTTTCTTAAGGTCTTGTTGCCCTTGGTCTTTATTCTGTCCGTATTGAGTGCGGTATTTACAAACATGCTTCCCAGAACCAGGAAACCGGCCACTGATGCCGTTACGGCACCGGCCGCAAAAGTAATGATGGTCTTCTTTTTCATATTATCATCTCTATTCTATCTACCTTAATTATACATTTGTTTGGCAATACTATTAAGACGGTAACAGTGCCATATTTTCACAAAGTAAAAGGACCCGGTATATTCAGGTCCTGTCTTTTAATGATGGAACAGCCTCATGTGCGTCACGCACATTACCATGCCGTACTTGTTGCATGTCTCGATGACATTATCATCACGGATCGAGCCGCCCGGCTGAACGACATATCTTACTCCTGAGCGATGAGCTCTTTCAATGTTGTCACCAAATGGGAAGAAAGCATCGGAACCAAGGGTGACGCCGTCGATCTCAGAGAGATACTCTCTCATCTCTTCTGCGCTGAAAGGTTCAGGCCTGGAAGTAAAGTACTTCTGCCAGATGCCCTCAGCCGTTACGTCTTCCTCATTCTTATTTATGTATCCGTCAATGACGTTATCCCTGTCCGGTCTTGAGATGTCCTTTCTGAAAGGCAGATTCAATACCTTGTCTGACTGTCTTAAGAACCAGGTATCAGCCTTACTGCCGGCAAGACGGGTACAGTGGATCCTGGACTGCTGCCCGGCTCCTACCCCTATTGCCTGTCCATCATAGCTGAAGACTACGGAATTGGATTGGGTATACTTGAGAGTTATCAGGGCAACGATCATGTCCCTGGCTGCCTCTTCGGTTAGCTCCTTATTGTCGGTAACGATCTCATTGAGCAGTTCCCTGCTGATCTTATAGTCATTGTGATTCTGCTGGAAGGTAATGCCGAATACCTGCTTGTTTTCCAGAGGTGCGCATTCATATGCCGGATCGATCTTAATGATGTTGTAGTTTCCCTTTTTCTTGGCCTTGAGAATGGCCAGGGCTTCCTCATCGTAATCAGGAGCGATGATGCCGTCGGATACTTCCCTGCGGATCAGTAAGGCAGTTGTTACATCGCATTTATCGGATAAGGCTATGAAGTCGCCGTATGAGCTCATGCGGTCCGTGCCCCTGGCTCTGGCAAAGGCACAGGCCAGCGGCGAATCGTCCAGGCCCTCAATGTCATCGACGAAACAGGCCTTCTTCAGTCTGTCATTAAGTTTCAGTCCCAATGCGGCGCTGGTTGGCGAAACATGCTTGAAGCTGGCAGCACACGGTAAACCCGTGGCTTCCTT
>ONPK01000059.1 GCA_900319675.1 uncultured Bacillota bacterium | reverse complement strand
ATCTCAATGAACTCTACACCGGCACCCTTCTTGATCTCGTCAAAGTCATCAACGTCATCATAAGCGATGCGCATGACCTCATCAACGGCATCTTCCGTTCCATCTGGACAGTAGATCTTCAGACTGCCTGAAGCACCCGTAAAACAGCGCTGCATGATCAGAAACGGTACGTCAAGAAAGTGATCGCCATGCAGATGGGTAATTATCAGCGTATCGACGTCATTGACCACATGTCCCTTCTGAGCCAGTGTCTTGACTATGCCATTGCCGCAGTCTACGAGAATGTGATCATCGATCAGACAGCAGGCATTGTTTTCCGGTGCGGTTATGTTTCCAGTTCCTATAAATTCTATTTTCATGTCAATTACCTTCACCGATATTATATATGAAACCCAAAAAAATAAGAATCATTGCTGATCCTTATTTTTATGACATTCCTTATTAAGCCTTGTCGTTGCAGCCTAATACGTCGATGATCTTATGCTTTACAAGCTGCTTGATGTTTTCTCTTGCTGGCTTCAGATACTGACGTGGGTCGAAATGATCTGGATGATCATTGAAGTACTTACGGATCGTACCAGTCATGGCAAGACGTAAGTCTGAGTCAATGTTGATCTTGCATACAGCCATCTTGCTGGCCTGACGTAACTGTTCTTCAGGTACGCCTACTGCATCAGGCATGTTACCGCCGTTTTCATTGATCATCTTTACATATTCCTGTGGAACTGAAGATGAACCGTGTAATACGATTGGGAATCCTGGCAGTCTCTTCTGAACTTCTTCAAGAATGTCGAAACGCAGTGGTGGAGGAACCAGAACACCTTCTTCATTACGTGTGCACTGTTCTGGCTTGAACTTGTAAGCACCGTGGCTTGTGCCGATAGCGATTGCTAATGAGTCACAGCCTGTTCTTCTGACGAATTCTTCTACGTCTTCAGGACGTGTGTATGAAGAATCTTCAGCAGAAACCTTAACTTCGTCTTCTACACCTGCAAGTGTACCTAATTCTGCTTCAACAACAACACCATGAGCATGAGCATATTCAACTACCTTTCTGGTAATCTCAATGTTCTCTTCAAATGGCTTGCTGCTGGCATCGATCATGACAGATGTGAATCCGTCATCGATACATGACTTACATGTTTCGAATGAATCGCCATGGTCCAAGTGTAAGACGATTGGCAGTCCGGTTTCAATTACTGCAGCTTCTACGAGCTTAACCAGATATGTACGGTTAGCGTATGCTCTGGCACCCTTTGAAACCTGTAAGATTACAGGAGCGTTGCACTCCTTAGCTGCTTCAGTGATACCCTGAATGATTTCCATGTTATTGACATTGAAAGCACCAATTGCGTATCCACCTTCGTAAGCCTTTTTAAACATTTCCGTAGATGTAACTAATGGCATATTGTCCTCCCTTTTTGTAAATCACTACTTACATATATATTAGCATAATCTGTTGTAAAAATGAATTCAGAAGTTATTCATCTTTACCGTCAAACAGCTTGTGCATGAGCAGTTCACGGTTGTTTATGACCATGGAACTGATCTGGTAGCTGTCAGTATCCTCATATCTGCATTTCATTATTCCCCTGTCCGTGAAGTTGAGAATGTCAGCTTCCTCCATGGCCAGAAGAACCGGTGAATGCGTACTGATGATGAACTGGGCTCCCTTTTCAGCCATGTCATGCAGATATACCATCAGAGTAAGTATTCTCCCTGGCGACAGAGCCGCTTCAGGCTCATCCAGGATGTACAGTCCTTCCCCGTCATAGTTCTGAATGAACTGCAGGAAGCTTTCTCCATGGCTCATGTAGTGCAGCTGCTGGCGAATGCCGCCTTCACGGCTGTATTCCTCTTCCTTTGTTGCCACGTTGAAGAAACTCTCAGCCCTTAGAAAGTAACCGAAACGCATCTTTTTTGCTCTTGTTACGGTTATGTGGTCACAGAGATTTGAACAGTCATCAAAAGTAGAAAACCGGTAATTGATCGTGCCGCCTTCCGGATTGAACCCCATCTTAAGGGCCAATGCCTCCAGCAGTGTCGACTTACCGGTTCCGTTTTCTCCCGCAAGAAAAGTAATGTTCTTTTCAAACACGATGCGATCTGTATTTCTTAATGCATCTATGTTTCTTACATAGGCGTCTATTTCCGGGTTATCCCAGTCAAAGTCCACCTCAGTAATGAACAGTCTTCTGTCAGTTGAAATTGACATATTCATCAGCTGGCTTTTCAGCTTCCTTCATTTCATCAACATAGAGAACACAGGTCTTGAAGCCTTCCTCGTCATCCAGTACCTTGATCTTTCCGGTCAGACTGTAATACTGGTCCTTCTTTATGAGCTTGGGATCAACGTTTACGCATGTCAGTCCGATACTCTGCAGATCGTTTGAGCAGCATACCATTGCCTGACGGCCCATGATGCAGACATTCTGATACTGCTTTACGGTATCAAGATGCTTCAGCTTCAGAGTTATCTTACAGCCTTCATACTTTTCGGCGTTATCTACGGCATCGATGTACCACAGACCGTAGTCATCATCCTCAATGACCAGATCCTTTGAAGTATCAAAGAGCTGCTGCTCGATCTTGTTTGTTACCTTGCCTTCATTATCAAGGAACACAACTGTCATCTGACGATTGATTGCCTTGAGATTATTGCGGAAATACAGCAGGTCCTGATCATCACTGCGGTTGATGTAACATACTGCTGAGTTAATGACGTGATTGTATACGAACTGCTTCCAGTTCAGCATCTGGAACTTCAGCTGCGTTGCATCGAAGAATGTCAGATAGTCAACGATCAGCCAGTTGCTGTTCTCAGCATCAGCAAACAGCAGATTGTCATCCTGCATGCCGTTAAGCTCTATGACGATGCGGTCAGGATTGTAATATTCCTCAAACTCCCTGACCTTTTCATTTGTCAGTTCTGTTACGTTATCCAGATACTCGATTACCGAGTTGGAATCATAGAGAAAGTCGTCATCATATTCCACGTCACCCTGTTCAAAGGCAATGATCAGCGTTGTCTCTCCGTCGTTGAAGTTAGGATCAAGCAGAGATTCCTTGATGGCCGTTGTCTTGCCGGCATCCAGGAAACCGCTGAACACGTAAACAGGCTTAACCATGGAAGACCTCTTTCATCCTGTCTTCATCAATTGCCGTACCGATTACTGATACCAGACTTTCTTCTCTCTCTTCACCATAGTAAATGTGGTATTCATTCAATACGTAGTTGAAGTAAAGAGTACCCTTTTCGCCATGAACGTAGCCCTTAATACGGATGATGTCGCCGTCTACATTAGTCAGGGCTGCAGCGAGTTCTTCTTCTGTGAAGACATGCTCAGGTCTGATGATCTGATTCTTGAAGATCTCATCTTCATCATCGTCGTCATCCTCACCATGATGATGGTGGTGATGGTGATGATGATGGTGCTCATGATCGTGGTCATGGTGATGATGTTCATGTTCATGTTCATGCTCATGTTCGTGGTCATGATCATGTTCATCCTCGTCTTCATCCTCTTCCTCAAACTCAGGCAGAATGTCTCCGCCATTGACGATAACGTCAAGCAGTTCTTCTATTGGATACTCAGCAATAGGGCTGTCAAGGATCTCAGCTTCTTCATTGAGTTCTCTGACAAGTTCCCTTGCCTCTTCGATCTTCTTCTCCTCAGCTACGTCAACGTGAGAAAGAATGATGGCATTGGCTGCCTTCACCTGGTCATTGAAGTATTCACCGAAGTTCTGATGATACTTGCGGCAGGTCTTGACGTCTACGATGCAGATGTGTGATACGATCCTGAAATCGTCATCAGCTCTTATAACGTTGATGATCTCGGAAAGTTTGCCTACGCCTGAAGGTTCAATGATCAGGTCAGTTACTTCCATTTCCTCAATCTCTTCCAGAGCCTCCTCAAAGTCACCCTGCAGGCTGCAGCAGATGCAGCCGTTGTTTATCTCTCTTACGGCCAGATTCTTGCTGAAGAAGGCGCTGTCAACACCAACTTCACCGAATTCATTCTCCAGTAACATTACCTTCTCAAATTTCTTTTCAGATAAAAGTTTCTGAATGAATGTCGTCTTACCGGCTCCCAAGAATCCTGAAACGATATATACGTTAATCATAAAAAATCACTCCTGTCTACATACATTCAACGGAATGTATCTTCATTCCTCTATTATATTATCACAGTTGTCAAATGATGGTGTGTCGATAACCCGTCAAAAATAAAACGAAAAAGAACGATAAATACAATATACTTTTGATTATGGCGTCAAAATATTATAAAATTATTATTGGAATTGTATTCAGGAGAATAATCTTATGCCTACAACTTATGCTCACTGGAGATTTGGTGACAGAGTAAAGAGGACACTGTCAGCAGATACAGAAGCAATAATAGATAAGTATCGTGAACTTTATGACATCGGCGTTCACGGGCCGGATCTTTTTTTCTACTACGACTGTCTGAAGAAGGAAAACCTCTTCAGTTTCGGTTCAAAGCTTCATAAGCGTTCAATGAAGTCACTGCTGGAACAGTTCAGAGGTCCATATCTGAAGTCCGATAACCGTCAGGCTTCACTTGCCTACATTCTGGGTTTTGTCTCCCATTTCACTCTCGACTCATACTGTCACAGTTACATCGAGATGAAGAAGGAAAAGGAAGGCCCTTCCCATAACAAGATCGAATCCCAGTATGACCGGCATCTGCTCTTGATTGACGGCAAGGATCCCAACAGAACCAGAGTCGCAGATACGATAAAAGCCTCTGAATTCAATGCCCGGATCATACGTCAGTTCTTCAGTCAATTTGATCAGAAGACAATGCACAAGATAATCCATGATCAGCATTTCTATCTGACTCTTCTGAAGGACACCAGTGATGCCAAGCGCTTTGTTCTCACGACAGCCATGACAACTTTCAAACTGAACGACTTCCTTGATCTGCTAACAACAAAGATCGATGAACCATCATGTGAGAATTCCAACATGCGTCTTGACAAGCTTTTTGAAAAAGCCGCCCTGCACTTCCGCGCCCTCGCAGAAAATGCCATCGACTACCTGGAAAACGGTGCAGAACTAGATCCATATTTTGAAAATGATTTTGCAGAGACGGATGATTATATGAACATCCCTCTCTATGATGCCAGTCAGGAAAAGGACTACAAGATTTAGTCCTGGATAAATAAATAAAGGAGATTATAAAATGTTTAAGAATCTTACGAAAACAGAGAAGGCCTGGGTATTGTATGACGTAGGCAACTCAGCATTTACCATGCTGGCCTGCTCACTGATCCCAATCTGGTTCAAGGACCTGGCAATCGGTACGGCTCCAGGACAGATCAATGGCGACCAGGCAACCGCTTATTACTCAATTGCGATTTCCATCGTAACCGTCGTAGTTGCCCTGATTGGACCTCTGACAGGTGCCTTGGCTGACCACAAGGATAGGAAGAAGATCTTCTTCACGACTACTGTTGCCTTAGGTGTCATCGGCTGTATCATTAATGGTTTTGCCACAAGCTGGGTAGCCTTCATCGTCATCTATGTTCTGACCAAGATAGCTTACAGCACGTCTCTGACGATCTATGACTCAATGCTGAATGACGTTACTACCGAAGACAGAATGGATGAAGTATCCTCCTATGGCTATGCCTGGGGTTACATCGGTTCATGTCTGCCATTCATCGTTGCCATGGTAGCCTACATCCTGTCAGGTGGATTAAAGGAAAGCCTGATGCTGTTCTCACCGTTCGTCGGCAAGATAATCGGTTTCGGCGTCACCGGTATATGGTGGCTCATCGTTACCCTGCCACTGATCAAGAACTACAATCAGGTAAACTATGTAAAGGCTGAACGCGGAGAGATCGGCAAGGTTTTCGGTAAGATCTTACAGACATTCAAGAAGATATTCGTTACGGACAAGAAGGTCCTTCTGTTCCTGATTGCATTCTTCCTGTACATTGACGGTGTTGGAACCATCATTGATAACTGCATCAACATTGGTACTGACTTAGGTCTGCCTACTGTTGGTCAGGTAGTATTCCTGCTGGCTACTCAGGTCGTTGCCTTCGGCGGTTCACTGGTATTCGCCAAGCTGTCAAAGAAGCATGATACGGTACCTCTGATCCTGGTTTGCATCGTTGGCTATTTTGCCGTATGTATCTATGCTCTGTTCCTTAAGACACTGATAGACTTCGGCATCCTGGCCTTTGGCGTTGGCTGTTTCCAGGGTTCAATTCAGTCATTATCAAGAAGCTACTATTCAAAGATCATTCCTGCTGAAAACTCAGGTGAATACTTCGGCATCTACGACATTTTCTCAAAGGGTGCCTCATTCCTCGGTTCAGCAGTCATCGCAGCCGTCAAGCTGGCTGGTGGAACGATCAACATCGCTGTTGCTTCAATTTCCGTATTCTTTGCCTTAGGCTTCGTCTTCCTGAAACTGGCAGACAAGCAGCCGGCAAGAAACAGATAACAAGGTATTTTAAAGGGCTGGTGATCCAGCCCTTTTTTTATTAGTTAGGAGTGAAAACTCCTAACTAAAAACCACACGCTAAGCGTGTGAGACTAGAGATAGCTTCGTGCGTTGTTAAGAAAAAGCCACCCAAGTATAATGAGAACGGTCCGACAACCAAACTCAAGATACAAAGGAGGCGATATCATTGGCAACGAAGGCAAATGACGATAGTAGTTTATCACACACGAGATGGAATTGTAAGTATCACATAGTATTCATACCGAAGTATCGAAGGAAAGAGATATACGGGAAACTAAGAAGCGACATAGGGATGATTTTAAGGCAATTGTGTGAATACAAGAATGTAGAGATAGTAGAAGCGCACGCGATGAAGGATCATATCCACATGTTGGTTAAGATACCACCTAAACTGGCGGTAAGCAGTTTCATGGGATACTTAAAAGGGAAATCATCACTGATGATATTTGAGAAACATGCAAATCTGAAATACAAATACGGAAACAGGAATTTCTGGGCCAAAGGGTATTATGTATCAACAGTGGGATTAAACACAAAAGTGGTTGAGGAGTATATCCGAAATCAGGAAAAAGAAGATATGATGTCTGACAATCTGAGCAAGAAGGAGTATGTGGACCCCTTTAAGGGGTAGGCCATAGTGCAGAGCACGGTTGTCGGACTACACAAGACCCTTTAGGGTCGCTGTGCGGTATAGGCCCTTACAGGGGAGCCTAAAAACCGCACGTTTCACGTGCGGATTGTTATTAACTAACTCCCTTTAAGATGAGGTTTACGAATTCCTCATTGGTCCTGGTCTTGGAGAACATGCTCAGTAATCTTTCCACAGCCAGATCCTTGCGCAGGTCGTTGAGGCTTCTTCT
>ONPK01000172.1 GCA_900319675.1 uncultured Bacillota bacterium | reverse complement strand
GCCGCGCAGCTCCAGGCGGGCCTGCTCGACCCCTTCCTCATAGTCGAAGGCAAACTGTGCTGTGATGTCAATATTGCCACCTCTGATGATCAGATCACCGTTTGAGTCAATGGCATCGGTATCGCCCTGCCCCATGTTGATGGTGATGTCGCCGCCGTTGATTTCAATCACTACGTCATATGAATAACTGTTTACTGATGCGTTGATGCCGTCATCAGATGCCTTGATGGTGATGTCACCGCCATTGACCTGAACATATGTGGCTTCCAGTCCTTCAGCTGCGTTGATGTCAAACTTGCCGCCATCAACCTGAAGAACTGATCCGGCTTCGATGCCGTCACTTGAGGCATTGATGCTGAAGCTTCCGTCGTAGATGTAGATGTAGCCCTTCTTGTCATCATCGTCATTACCGGAGTGTAAGCCGTCCTTGCCAGCCTTGATGGTGAAGTCACCGTCATATACCAGGATTGAATCCTTGCCCTGCAGGCCATGATTTCCAGCTGTGATGATATATGTTCCGCCTGTGACCTTCAGATCGTCCTTGCTGACAATGCCGTTTTCACTTGACTTGATCGTCAGGGTTGCCATGCCGTTAAGTACCAGGTCTTCCTTGGAGAAGATGACTCCGTCGGTATTGGTGTCTCCGTCTGCCGTGAATGAACCGGTTACAGCTAATGTGCTGTCAGCTGAAGTTGTAACGAATACCTTGTCTGCTGACTTTACGTAGATTACAGGAATACTGTCATTGGTGACGTTAAGTCCCTGTAATACCAGCTGTACCTTGGCATTCTCATCAGCATTTACGAAGATCTGAGCATTGCTGGCAGTACCTGACAGTACATATACGCCTTCTTCGTTGATCGTGATTGTCTGTCCATCGGATACCGTATACTTCTTTGCATCTGAGGTATCTGCTGTCTGTTTTACGTCACGCTTGCTGAATAGATCAGTAACGTCCAGAACGCTGTACTGGGAAGCAACGATGTTAACTTCGACTTCAGGTTCCTCGGTAACAGTTGTTTCCGTTGCCGTTTCTGTTGATGTCTGCTGCGGTTCCGTTTCAGTCTGCTGCTGAGTTTCATTATTTTCAAACTCTTCCTTATGTGTTGACTTATTACAACCGGCAAACGTTAACAGTACGGTGATTGCCAGTAAAGCTGAAATGTATTTCTTCATATTTTTCATGTTATTACCTCCTTCAAGCAGTTATTTTCTGCTGATGGCAACAATATACCCCTGTTTTCTGAACATTTGATGAACAACCCTTGAATTTAGGGAAAATGTTAAAAAAAGAATTCCGAAGAATTCTATCTGAAGACGTACTTAAGCATCAGGATTATCGCCACTACCATGAACAGCAGCTGTAATCCCGTGATTATGAATGACTTGGCTTCCCTGTTCTTGACGCCCTTTCTGACCAGGTTTGCGACAAAGCCGAAAAGCATGAAGATCATGAGGATTGACAGTAACAGAAGTACTATCCTATCCAGAGTAAGATACATGCTGAAGAACTTGATTCTGACACCCATGACTAAACCCTCCGTTATACAAGTAACAGTTTAGCAGAAATGAATGAAAAATAACAGTTTTCGAACGACACGATTAATACCGCTGTCATTTTGAGACGAATGAAAATATAATGTTAATATGATTGAAATTATCGAAAGAACAACTGATTATGTCGTTTGCCTCAAGCCTGTCGGTCTGTCCAGTCAGGATGACGGAATGGGAAAAGTCCTGTCTCAGCAGTTAGGCTGCAGGGTTTTCTGCGTTCACAGACTCGATACGGCAGTTAGCGGTCTGATGGTATACGCTCTTAACGGCAAGGCCGCCAACTCCCTTTCTGCAACCCTGGGCAATAAGGAATACCTGGCAGTGATAGAAAACGCAGAGCTGGCTGAAACCGGAACGTTTGAAGATCTTCTGTTTCATGACAGCCGTTCAAACAAGACCTACCCGGTAAAGCGAATGCGCAATGGTGTCAGAGAAGCCAGACTTAGTTATGAAAGAATTGAATCAGCAAACGGTCTTTCGCTGTTAAGAGTAAGGCTTGATACCGGAAGAACTCATCAGATAAGAGTACAGTTCGCCACAAGGAAGATGCCGCTGGTAGGAGATGGCAAGTATGGTAGTAAGCACAACTGCAACATCGCCCTGTATTCCTGCCATCTGTCCTTCAGGGATCCTTCAACGAATGAAATAAGAGAATTCACCAGTTGGCCAAATGGGCAGCCCTGGGAAAGCTTCTCAGTAATAAGGGAAAACAATTGATCCTCTCTAATGATTGTTGGGAGGATTTTTTATGATCAGAGGCATATTGGTTAAGCCTGAGCAGCAGCCTCAGGTAATCGAGTTTTCAAACGGCTACAGGGAACTTCAGAAACTGGTAGAGGGCATATTT
>ONPK01000058.1 GCA_900319675.1 uncultured Bacillota bacterium | reverse complement strand
TTACGCATGTTACGCCTCACCCCCAATTAACTAATAATGCTCAGTCTGTGTTTTTCCCTGAAAAATATGATAGAATCTTGGCAGGTGGTTAGTTTATGAATGATATTTTAAAAGAAGAACTGATTTATGAAGGTCCGGTATGCAGATTTACCCATGATACCGTAACCTTTGAAGATGGCACTACCGGATTCCGTGATGTGCTGCATCTGCCTGGTGCAGTTGCGATAATAGCTGAAAACAGTGACGGCAATCTGCTGTTTGTCAGCCAGTACCGTCATGCCGTGGAAACCCAGTTACTTGAACTGCCGGCTGGAATGCTGGAGAAGAATGAAGATCCTGTACTGGCAGCGGCCAGAGAACTGCAGGAAGAAACCGGATATAAGGCCGGAAAGATCGAAAAGCTTGTCGATTTCTTTACCTCACCCGGTGTCGTAAAAGAAAAGATATACATCTACATGGCAAGTGATCTGACCTTCGTCGGTCAGCACCTTGATGAAGATGAATATCTCAATGTGAAGACATATGCCCCTGAGGAAATTGAACACATGATTGCCAACAATGAACTCAAGGACGGCAAGAGCATCATAGCATTTGAATTATGGAAAAACAGAAAGTCACTGTAGACTTTCTGCTTTTTTTATGAATTCATTTAATCCTTCTTCGTTATAGGCGCCTGACATGCCGCCTTCACCCAGGCAGGCATATGCCCCGGCCGCGCTGGCCATCTTCAGGCATTTATCATATGGGTAACCCTTCATCAGCATTGCCAGAAAACATCCCGCGAAGGTATCTCCGGCACCGGTTGAATCAACTACATTGATCTTATAGCTGTCATGATGGTAATGAGCACCCGGCACATACAGATCCGCTCCTCTTGAACCGTCAGTAATACAGATGAACTGACAGCCGTTTTCAAACATCGTGGCCATGACATCTACATTAGACTTGCTCTCAAGCCGCTCAAAGCACGTTCTGTTCATGAAAACACCGCTTGCCAGTTCCAGAATCATGTCGATCTCATACTGTTCATTGTACTGGCTGGCTCCGTCAAATATGATCCTGACTCCGTTTCTTCTGGCTTCCCGCAGACATTCAACGTCAGCGAAGGACAGCTTTGCCGTATGCATCAGGGTATATATGTAACCAGCCCCATTCAACAGTTTCTGAAGGCCTTCATCCACCTCGTAGTAAGGATGCACCGGTTCAATGACGTAGATGCATTTCTCATCGCCATTAGTCAGTATGAGACAGCTGCCGTTTACCACGTCGTTGCCATATCTGATCTCTGAAGTGTCAACCCCGTATCCATTTAACGTACTTATGAACAGTTCAGTTGAAGGGTCATCGCTTTTCAGGTAATCAAGAACCTTGACCTTACTGCCATAGCTTCTGGCGACGACTGCTGCGTTGAGTACGCATCCTCCTACCTTCTGACCTCTCGGTACAGCCATGCCGACATCCCCTGCACCAGGAAACGCCTCGACATCATAGAACGTATCAATGTCGCTGCCGGCGATCATCAGAATGTAATCATTCATTTGTGCCACCCAGCATTTCCAGGCCTGAAGCCACTATCTTCAGGTCAAAGCCGTTAACGGAATCTATTGTTTCCAGATAGTTCATCATTTCCTCATCAGGTCCGTTCAGCGTGCCGGCCATTGCTCCAACGATGGTAGCTATGGTGTCGGTATCATTGCCGATATTGACAGCTGCCCTGATGACCTTCATCGTATCGTTGCCGCAGGCCTTTAACAGGCCGAAGCTTACAGGTACTGCCTCAGCTGCTGATAAACCACAGCCGATTATGTCTGCCAGCTCGTCCATCGTTCTTTCAATGTCGCCCTGATATCTTTCAGCTATGCTTACAGCCAGTTTGATGCGCTTGTATACGCTTGGATTGGCCAGCTGCCTTCCTTCCTTGCAGCCGTATTCGTCACCGTATTTTGCACCGGCAAGACCGGCTCTGATTACTGAATCTATTGTTGCATCTGAATGCATCGCTTCACTTACCGCTGCCGCAACGGCACAGCCGCCGGCTAACGAGGTTGAATTGAAGTGTGTGGGCTTACAGATGGTTATGGCATCCTCAATGGCCTTCCTGACATCACCATGACTGGCCAGGCCAACCGGTGAGATCTTCATGGCACTGCCGTTGGAACCCTTGCTGTTGTCTACGGTCAGAAAACTGTAATGGCTTTCCGTTTCATTGCCCAGTATCCTGTTTACTGCCGCAACGGTCGTAGGACCAGCCAGAGCAAAATAAGGCGTCTTAGACCAGCTCAGAAGCGCTTTTTCTGCAACGCTGTCATCTATGTTGCCATTGGCATAAATGATCTCCAGAGCCGTGTAATAAGCCAGAGAAAAGTCATCCGTGACGCTTCCTCTTTCAAAGCCCCTGGCAAAGACATCATCAGGAGGAGTGATCAGATCCGTAACCGGACCGCCGAACCTCTCAATGATCTGCTGCCTGCTTCTGGTCTCCGTGGCACTGCCCATGGCATCACCAATGGCACCGCCAAGTAATCCGCCTAATATTCTGTCATAACTGTTCATACGATTTACCAATCCCTTACCTATTAATTCTAACAAAAAGCCGGAGCATGTAAAACTCCGGCTTTCATCATTATTGCTTATTTATGCCCAGGAAGTTCAGGATCTCTTCCCTGCGGTCTTCCATGTCCTGCCAGCCTAGCTGGAACATTTCCTCAAGCTGAGCCTCACTGCCTGAGAACCTCTTGACACCGCAGTCCTTGGTTGGTCTTATCAGAATGCCCTTGCCTTCCTTTTCAAGTTCATATACGGAATCCATCTGGCTGTAATAGGCTTCAGTTCTCTTATCCAGAGTAGCAAGCATGTCAGGATAATTATGATAAACCAGTCTTAACAGCAGCGTCAGGAAGAAACCGTTTGGTTTGCGGACGTAGTTCTTGTCCTTGGTTACGATGACAAGCATCTTGTCATAACCTTTTTCCTGAGCTCTCTTGACTGACACCATGGTATCGATGCCGCCATCAAGATACTTTGATCCGTCAACGTCAGTCATCTTGCCGGATATCGGTAAGGTACATGATGCCTTAAGAAGATTGGCTTCAGGATCCAGATCATACTTGTTCTTATATTCAAGGCGCTGAGCAGTCATGTTATAGACACCCATCTCATAGTCTATGTCGCTGTTCAGAAGATCCTTGAGGGCATCTCTGTATGGCGGCAGGACGTATCTTTGCTTCATGTACTCAAAGGCACAGATGTTGCCCTCAGTCAGGATTGCAGACAGACCGATCATCTTCGGGTCAGTTACGCTCTTTACCGTCATTTCATGCATCTCATCAATTCTGCCGGTGAGATAGAAGAATGAGTGAACGGCAGTTGCCGAAATGGAAACGGAATACTTGAACAGAATGCCATTGTCATGAAGCCATTTCATGGCTCCGGCAGTATAGCATCCTCTGAATCCGCCGCCTTCAAGTACCAAAGCTACATTTTCAATCATATCGTTCCCTTTCCAGCATCACATGAACGGTGCAAACAGTTTGAAGAAAGCTCTGATCAGCCTTCTGTATAATGGTATCTTATTACATTCCGAGAGGTCAATCAATTGACTTTCGGCAATGGTGTTGTCAAAATCCCTGCAGATGTCTTTTATTACCTTGTTCTTGTAGAGGTATACCCCACACTCAAAATTGAGGTAATAACTGCGGTAGTCCATGTTGATCGTTCCGACTATCGCCGCCTTGTCATCGGCCATCATGACCTTGGAATGAATGAATCCAGGCACATATTCATAGATCTTGCAGCCGGAACTGATAAGTTCACGGTAGTAGGCTCTTGCCGATTCCAGCATATACCACTTGTCCGGTACATGTGGAAGAATTATCCTGACATCAACACCGTTCTTTGCGGCCTGCTTCAATGCCGTCAGCATCTCGTAATCAACGACGAAGTACGGGGTCATGATGTACAGTTTCTTACGGGCAGACCAGATCATGTTGAGATGAGCATTCTTTGAAATGTCCTCGGAATCAGTCGGTGAGTCTGAGAACGGCAGAACGTAGCCCTTTTCATTATCATATGATTCCAGTTCCTCAGGAGCAACCGGAAGCTCAATGCCCTGGTCACTCTTTGACTGCCAGAACTGTAAGAACATCACGGTAAGACTGGTCACTGCCGGTCCCTTGAGCATTACTCCGGCATCCTTCCAGTAGCCGTACGGACTGGTCCTGTTGATGTATTCATCTCCCAGATTAAGTCCGCCGGTAAAGCCGGTATTCCCATCAATTACGATTATCTTGCGGTGGTCACGGTTATTCATGGTTACCCACAGTATCGGTCTGAACGGGTTGAATACCTGACACTTGATTCCTCTGCTGGCAAGCTGTTTGCTGAAGTCATGAGGCAGGTACATGGCACAGCCCATGTCATCATATATGATTCTGACATCAACACCCTGTCTGCTCTTCTCCTCCAGAATGTTCAGCACCTGATCAAGCAACGCTCCGGTTTCCATTATGAACATCTCAATGTAGATGAATTTAGTAGCTTTCTTCAGTTCCTCGATAATCTGATTGAACATCTTCTCGCCGTTTTCATAGTAGGAAACCCTGGTTCCCTCATAAACGGGATAGTACGAATAGTCAACTATGTAGCGCAGCTGCTTGCCAATGATCTCATCTTCCTTGCCGATCGCTTCCATGCTGTCCTCATTGTTCAGAAGAGGCTTGAACTTCAATACGCTGGCAAGGTGCTCCTGTCTGAACTTCGGAGGAATGCGTCGTGATCCTATAATAAGATAAAGTATCCCGGTAGCCAGCGGGAAGATGGCAGCCATGATCAGCCAGTTGATCTTGTAGGCAGGAACGATCCTGGAATTAATGACATATAAAACGACAGCTACGTCCAGAACAGTCAAAAGAACATATACCGGAACTATCCATTGCGTTATCCAGTATATGCCGTAAACTATGAGACCGATCTGGGCAATGATGAGAAGCCCGAAGATCAGTATCTTACTTGTAAGTATTCTCTGAAGTCTTCTCATTTATTACCCGAGATCGTATCTGAAGATCATCTTTATCTTTTCATTGCTGATGTATAATGGATGCCAGGAAGGAACGTTTACGACTTCTCTGCACTCGCCGCAAATCTTCTGGCAAGTTTTAACACTGGCAATGTTATCAGGCGACACCGTAAAGATGACATAACCCATGTTGAGTTTTCTGGCCAGATCTATCAGAAGCATGCTTGCACGGTATGCATAGCCGTGACCTCTGAATTCCGGAAGGATCCTGTAACCGACGTTACCGTAATAGTACAGTGAAAGACTGTGCCCCACTCTTAAGTCACTGTAACCAATCAGCTGACCTGTTTCGCACAGATAAATGTAATACATGTACTGATTATTTGATACTCTGTTCAGTCTCAATTCCACGACTCCGTCGGACAGCAAACAGTTATCCTTCCCGGAGCTTTTCCGCCAAAAATCAAACATAAGACAATCCTTTCACATATATTATAATTCACTTTCAAAAAAGATTAAATCTTACTTGCAAATCAGTTTTTCTTATGCTAGTATATTAAAGCATCCTAAGAAATGGCATGGAGAAATACTCAAGAGGCCGAAGAGGCGCCCCTGCTAAGGGTGTAGGTCGGGAAACTGGCGCGAGGGTTCAAATCCCTCTTTCTCCGCCATATAGGATTTCCGCAAATGGTCCAGTGGTGTAGTGGCTAACATGCCTCCCTGTCACGGAGGAGATCGCGAGTTCGATCCTCGTCTGGACCGCCATCACATGCAGGTGTAGTTCAATGGTAGAACGCGACCTTGCCAAGGTCGACACGGGGGTTCGATTCCCCTCACTTGCTCCATCGAAAATGAAAGCTCTGATAACAGAGCTTTTTTTGTTGTATCCTCTCACATTGTTATGCTAAAAAGTACAGTAAACAAATGCTTTTCTGGTATTTGATGTCTTTTGACTTGCTAAACCATAATACACCACATCCCTCACCTTCTAATTATCAATAATCAAGATGTTTGAAATATACCTAAATAAACTACAAATACGAATCAGCATCTTCAAGTAATTGGTAAGGATCACTGTCCATATTATACCAGCACCGTAGAACTGAAGCTTCCTGTAAGTACTGCATCGCTTTTATCTTCCTTGAATATTTATATATGTCAGTACTACTGTATCTACTGCTAGTCACAAGTGAATTAAGTACTTCACCAGGCAACATGTTAATTGCAGTATCGTAACCTTCAATTAAGTCTGGTCTGTGTTCTTCTAGTAATGCTCTAAAATCTGGATACACTGTTTTGTCTATCATACTAGTAGCATAATATGGTGTTACCTTCCCATCTACAGGATTAACGTACAAGTGGTTATAATAATCTATATCAACTATACATCCATGAATTCGTCCCTCTCCGCCAAAAGACTTAATTGTTTCTGATATTTGCTTTTGTATTGATGTGTATTGACTTAATGGTGAAGAAATCTGTTCAATCTCTTTTTCCATCTGGTCGAAATAATAGTTGATATCTTTAATCAGAAGACTACTACCCCGCCCACCATTAAGGATGGACAACTTCCCAGATTTCAATCTAGCAAGAAAGCAGTAATAATTGTTTTTTTTGAGCATAAAAATTTTTTCATACTCTCCGTTCATTTGCATGCTCATTTTTTTTGCACGATAAAATAGAATATAGTCGTATTTCGTGATCTCATATATACCATCTTCATAAGAAACAAATGGGTCATATATGTCATCAGAATAAATACATTTAAACGATGGATTTCGCCCGTGGTATCCATTCTGATTATCGGCATAAATTCGTATCATTCCATCATCGTGAAAAAAATTCTTATGGGTATGTCCACTCAAATAAATTATACCATCTTCATATAGAGAACTCTTTTTCCAGTCGTTAATCGGCATATGCGTTGCAACAATCACTACACGATCCTTTATTGCTTTCGTTGCAGCAATGAATCGGTCGTACAATTCTGCAAACATATTTGATTCAGCTATCTCTTGTTCCCGTGATAGCGTAGCTCGATATATCCCGTTATTCGCATTAAACTCATCATTACATCCAGAAAAGCCTATACCCGCAAGCATTATTATTCTTGCGGAAAGCATTTGCTTTGACAGCTCATCCACTGATTGATTCATCACTGCATCGTAAGATAATGTTCTTGGGAAGTAGCTGATATCCTTAGTCACTTGATTTTTATTATAGATGGTGTCCTGAAACAATATTATCTCATTATGAAGTATGGGAACAGATGATAATCCTCTGTATTTAGTTACGATCTCATTAATTGTTAGCCCTGGATATGCCCACAGTTCATGATTGCCAAGAATGATAAAAGCCTTTTCCAAAAAACGATAATGCATTTTTGTGAACTGTTCAAACAAGTAAGGAGAATGGGTAATGTCCCCATCAAGAATGACAACAACATTACCATCTGCTAAAAAATTAGCATACTCTTTATATGAGTTATCGAGTTTTTGTCCGACTCTCCTCAAAACAGTATTAACGCCTTC
>ONPK01000066.1 GCA_900319675.1 uncultured Bacillota bacterium | reverse complement strand
TGATCATCGTCACCATGCTTTCATCGTAGAAGTCAGCCCAGTTTCTGGCATCATCATCTTCACCCTGATACCAGATGACTCCTCTGATGGAGTAGGGGGCGACCTTTTTCAGCATGTTTTCATATAGTCCGCCGGGTCTGACAATTGATCTTGGACCGGGGTTATATGGAGCAAAGTCAACGGGAGGGAGCTTTGACGGGTCAAAGTTCCTGAAGAACTCACTCATGTCTTCTCCCATCATGAACCGGTCATTGAAGTCCTTCTGCTCAGGTGTCTGTTCAGCAGGCCTGATGTCACTGGCTGCGATGTATTTCGCCCAGTTTGTATTGTTGCAGGCATCTTTATGCCACTTAATTATCTCTGCCATGGCAGGATTGTTTCTGACATCTTCAATGTCTGTCCAGGCAGCTGCCGGAGACCCACCCCAGTTACAGCCGATTATGCCAACGGGAACGTTCAGCTTCTTTCTGAGAATGAGCGCCATGTAGGCACCGATGGCAGAAAACTGCTTTCTGTTCTCAGCAGTTGTCCATTTTCTCCAGAAGCCTTCGGCAGGCATTGATTCAAATTCGAGGAAACCGTTGAAAGCAACATGCGGATAACAGAAGTATCTGAGACTGTCATCATCATCAAGCTGCATCGTTTCCTCACAGTTAACATCGTATTTCATGATGAACTCCATGTTTGACTGACCGCCAGCCAGCCATACTTCGCCGATGGCTACATCGTTAAAGGTAATGGTTTCTTCCGTTACCCTTGAAGATATGGTCATGGATGTTCTTTCACAGGCTTTCTCTTCATTCAGCTCGACCATCCAGCTTCCTCTTACTGTTTCACTGGAAGCACACTGATCATGGAGTCTGACGGTTACGGTATCGTTTTCAGCCGAAGTACCCCAGATTCTGATCTTCTGATCGCGCTGCAATATCATGTGTTCTCCAAAAATGAGCGCAGGCTTTAGTTTCATGCAGAGCCTCCTACAGGATCCTTCCTTCTACGTCCTTGAAGAATCTGTCGCAGTCTCTGGCTGCCAGCTCAGGCATCTCATCGGCACCGCCGTGTCCCAGATGCTGATACATCAGGTATACGGCACCAGGAATGGCCTTTGCACATTCCAGAGCAGCTTCAGGAGTTGCCAGAGGATCAAGTCCGCCTTCCCAGATCATGACAGGGAAGTTGATCTCATGCAGTCTCTCCAGCAGTTCTTCCTGGCTTCTGGCATTGCAGCCGGTCATGTCGCCTAACATCGGCAGGGCAAATTCCTCAGCCTTGCGGTGCATCAGAATGTCAAGATGCTCCTCGAAGTTGGCCTGACGTCTTGCAAGTCTTTCCGGGTTTTCGGTTGGCCAGGTTTCGATCCAGGCAGTCTTTCTTAACTGCTCAACATTACCGACGAATTCATCGGCATGATCTCTCATCTTTGCTAATGGAGCGGGCAGATCACGTCTTTCATGATACTGGGTAATGCCGTCGCAGCAGACATAGGCTCTGATGAGTTCCGGTCTGTGGAAGGCAATGTACCAGCTTGCCCAGTTACCGTGGGAAATGCCCGTATAGTAGAATGACGGAATGTTCATCGTTTCGGCAAAGGCAATGAGGTCTTCACCCCAGATGGTTGCGTAGTCTCTCAGAGTCTGATCAAAGATATGCTCTGATTCACCGTAGCCGCGCATGTATACAAGGAAGCAGTGATAGTCATATGGTGGCTGACCCAATAAGGCCATGTGTGAATCCTTGAAGAAGAAGTTCTGAGTAGATAACAGATATTTGTCTCCGCTGCCGTATTCACGGTAGGCGAGGGTATGTCCATTGACGTTTACAGTCTTGATTTCATGCATGAAAATGTTCCTCCATTCTGTCCCGATTTTAGAATAGCAGATGGCTGTTGAAACAAGGAATCAAAAATGACGCATCAACTTACAATTTTCTATTCTGTCACTATTTTTGGAAACGGAGTTTACATATTTACAAGAATAAGTGAATGGGCTTTTGGCATAATATAGATGGTAAATACTGCTCTCCACCAATAATGCGGTAGAAGAAAAGGAGGTATTCCGTGGCTCGCGGTTCAGCACAGTGGAGACATGCTGAAAGTGTTCTGAATCTTTATGTCGGTTCAGAATGAGGCCAAGGGGCGGAGGCCCTGACGTCAGAGCAAAAACAAATGTCAAGCATTACACTGAAAAACATCAAGAAGATCTATCCAATCACAGCAGAGGAAGTCAAGTCCAACAAGAAGAAGGCCAAGAAGAAGGCTCAGGAACAGGCACCAGAGGAAGGCTTCGTCCCGAATCTGCAGATCACCGATGAAGGCGTCGTAGCCGTTCAGTCATTCAACCTGGTCATCAAGGACAAGGAATTCGTCGTACTCGTCGGTCCTTCAGGATGCGGCAAGTCAACAACGCTGCGTATGATCGCCGGTCTGGAAGAGATCACCGAAGGTGAACTCTACATTGGAGATGTATACTCAAACAACATCGCACCAAGAGACCGTAACATCGCAATGGTATTCCAGAACTATTCTCTGTATCCGCACATGACGGTTTATGACAACATGGCATTCTCACTGAAGCTTGCCAAGGTTCCAAAGGATGAGATCGACCGCAAGGTTCGTGAAGCAGCCAAGACACTGGAAATCACCCAGATCCTTGACCGTCTGCCAAAGGCATTGTCAGGCGGCCAGAGACAGAGAGTTGCCATTGGACGTGCAATCGTCAGACAGCCTCAGGTCATTCTGATGGACGAACCGTTAAGTAACCTGGACGCCAAGCTGCGTGGACAGATGCGTTCAGAGATCATCAGACTGCGTCAGAAGATCGATACGACATTCGTATATGTAACTCATGACCAGATCGAAGCCATGACATTAGGTGACAGAATCGTCGTCATGAAGGATGGCTTCATCCAGCAGGTAGGCACACCTCAGGAAGTATTCAATCATCCTGTTAACGAATTCGTTGCCGGTTTCATCGGCACACCTCAGATCAACTTCTTCCACAACGTACCGCTGAAGAAGGTTGACGGTGAGTATTATGTAACGATCCAGAACCGTGACATCAAGCTTGATGAGAAACATCAGAATGCTCTCAAGGAAAAGAACCAGCCTGAGATCGAAACAGTAGTCGGCGTAAGACCTGTTCACATCGAACTGGCCGAAGACGGATTCACAGGTGTCATTGAAGTATCAGAAATGATGGGCAGTGAAGTACATCTGCACATCAATCTCAACGGTGATGACATCGTAGCTGTCATTCCTACGGCTAACCTTGATCTTGACAGAGTATCACTGGGCAAGAAGATCTCATTCAACTTCTCACCGACATTGATCCACGTATTCGATGCCAAGACAGAAGAAAACCTCATTTAGTTAAGAATCATGACGAGTCCATGCCCGGATATGGGCATGGACTTTTTTAAGATAAGGAGTAATAACATGTATCAGAAAAACTATGAAGAACTGAAGAAAGTCGTTGCGGAAGACGCAGTCATAATCAATGTTTCAAAGCACCGCAATCCGGACGGTTCGTTTAATCTGGAACAGAACCTTAAGAAATGGAATGAAGCCGTTAAGAGATTTGATGTCATTCCATTGTGGCCTGAAGGACAGACTCCTGGCTGGGATGACAGAGCGCCGTTGCAGATCGAACCATCGATCATATTCGTTCCCGGACAGAACTGTGAAGAGAAGAGGGGAACGGTGATCGTTGCCTGTGGCGGCGGCTTCCAGTCCAGAACGGGCTGTGAAGGCTTCAACGTTGCCAAGTACTTCGCTGACAGGGGATTCAATACAGCCATTCTGACCTACAGATTACAGCCGTATGGCAGAATGGATGCACTGCATGACATTCAGAGAGCAATCAGACTTATCAGAAGCCGTAAGGAAGAACTGAATGTGACTGAAAAGGTCGTATGCATGGGTTTCTCAGCCGGCGGCATGCTATCAGGTAACGTAGCTACTCACTTTGATTATGGCAACAAGGATGCAGAAGATCCCGTTGAAAGAGAATCCTGCCGTCCTGATGGTGCAGTCTTAGGCTATGGAGCCTTTGCCTTTGCCGGATTGCCAGGAGGATTCTTCGCTGATCCGTTTGCAGATTTCACGAGAAATCCTTTTGTCGGCAATAAGGAAGAACTGATCTACTTTGCACCGGAAGTTAACATAACAAGAGAAACACCGCCATTCTTCATCTGGCAGACCAACAGCGATGACCCACGTCATTCATTTACCCTGGGACAGGCTCTGACGGCTGTAGGCATTCCATTTGAAATGCATCTATTCCCGGAAGGCGTACATGGTCTGGCTCTGGCTGACGGACATAACGATCTGGCCATGGACATCCCGCATGTTACCAAGTGGGCTGACATGTGCTGCGACTGGCTGGAAAAACTCGTATGATAGAACTGGTCAAAACGAAATACGGAACGTTAAAGGCAGTGAAGTCCAATGCCGGATATTCACTGTTCAGAGGTGTTCCTTATGCAAAGCCTCCGGTAGGTGAACTGCGCTGGAGGGCGCCTGAGGAGCCTGAAAAGTGGGAGGGCATCAGAGTATGTGACAGATATGGCGATGCCTGTGCCCAGTTTGACAGGTGGAGCAGCGCTACCGACGACGTGACGGATGATGACGAACATCCGTACATTAACATAGAGAATTATCCGTATCCTCCACACATGAGTGAGGACTGTCTTTATCTGAACATCTATACTCCTGCAGATAGCAAAGAGGACAAACTACCGGTAATGATCTACATCCATGGCGGCGGTCTGCAGCAGTGGTATGGATCTGACTACGAATACTGTGGAGATAATTTCTGTAAGAACGGCTGCGTTCTCGTATCCGTTACCTACAGACTGAACATCTTCGGCTTCTTCGTACATCCGGAACTGGCCAGAGAAAGCGGACATGATGCTTCAGGAAACTATGGCATCATGGACCAGATCCAGGCTTTAAGATGGGTATACGAAAACATAGAAGGCTTTGGTGGTGACCCTGATAACATTACGGTATTTGGCCAGTCGGCAGGTGGACGCTGTTCACTCGCTCTTGCCTGTTCACCGTTATCAAGGGACATGGTAAGAAGGATATCCGTACAGTCTGCCGGGGGAATAGGATCGATAATGGCCGAATTCTCCCGCGAAAAGCAGGAAAAGATGGGGTTAGAGCTGATGCAATCCCTTAACTGTTCCAGTATTGATGAGATGAGACAGCTGAAATGGGAAATACTGAGAGATGCCAATGACAAGCTGGGATTCTTCGATGGGTTTAACCTGTATACGGATGGATATGTTATACCGCAGGACATCGACAGAACCCTGTATGAAGGCAGTTTCAATGACATTGACATCATCATCGGCTGTACGGTGGATGAAGGTGGCAATGAAAAGAAACCGATGTTTGGCTCAAATCTGGTTTCTCAGGCCATGGCCTTTGGAATCAGACAGTCTGAAAACGGCAGAAAGCCCGTATACATGTATGTCTTTGCCAGACAGCAGCCTGGCGATGATGCCGGTGTACCGCATTCATGCGATAACCGCTATCAGTTTGGTACGCTTGACGGCAGCTGGAGACCGTATGATGAAGATGACTGGAAACTTTCGGAAATCATGCAGAAATACTGGGCTCAGTTTGCGAGAACCGGTGATCCAAATCAGCCGGGGCTTCCTGAGTGGAAACCTTTTACTGCAGAAGAAAGACTGGCTATGAGACTTGATGCAGGGGAGTGTGCAATGCACGACTTCAATAAGGATCTTTGTGGTAAACTGGAGACGCTTACCGGAGAAATACTGAAAGAATACTGAGATGAATAAGAGAGAACTGAGAAAGCTGTTAAGAGAAAGTAAGCTGCCCGAAGATTACATGAAGAGGGCAGGAATTAACATTGCCCGTAAGGTAACAGATTCCTCACTGTTTAGAAATGCTGGCTCGGTTTTCTGTTACGTATCAACTGCTGAAGAACCATCAACTGAGATGATAATCAGTGAGGCTCTCAAGACCAAAAGAGTCTATGTTCCGAAGTGCATCAGTGACAGTGAAATGCTGGCGGTGAGGATTCGTTCAGCAGAAGAACTTAAGACAGGTCATTATGGAATTCCTGAACCAGTTGACGTCAGTGAAACATCCGTTTCATTTGATCTGATGATCGTCCCCTGCATGGCTGCGGGAAGAAATGGAGAGAGGCTGGGACACGGAAGAGGGTACTATGACCGTTTTCTGAAAAAGGCTGATGGAAAGATTATCTGCCTATGTTTTGAGGATAACATCAGCGATGACATTGACATGGATGAAAATGACGTATTCATGCCGGTTGTAATGACCGAGAAAAATGAATATGGAATGTAGTAAAATGATTTTGTGAGGTAAAAGCGATGAGACCTGAAACATATTATGCATACTACGATGGATATGCCCGCGGTCTGGTAGAGTATGCCTGCAGGCAGTCTAAGACGATCAGTTACAGTTATGTGAATGTAAATCTTTTCAGAACACTGAAGGAGATCGAAGAACATACAAAGCAGAAACTGCCAAGAAAGGCTCTTGTTCCCTGTGAAATGTCATTGACGGAGAAACTTGAAGCCTGGATTGGGAAGAATGATGTCGTTGAAATGATGGAAAGACATTTCGGTAAGTGTGAAAAGATAATGGAGATTGAAGATGATGCATTCTTTGATTCCGCTGATAATTGGGCAATTTTCTACATTACCGAGGACATGTTTCTGGCAAAGTTCAGGGAATTCTATCTGCTGTTTACCCTTGGAAACTGGGAATAACAATCCGCACGTGAAACGTGCGGTT
>ONPK01000057.1 GCA_900319675.1 uncultured Bacillota bacterium | reverse complement strand
GCAATGATAAAGGTCGCTTTTGATGCATTTCAGAAAGTATAGTATGTCCCTTCATAACGATGTAAAACTATCATTTTCAATGTAAATTTTTCATTAAACTATTGAAAACATTTTGAAACAAGAATAAAATAAATCATAACACAGAAGGAGAATTATATTATGAGGAGATTTAGAAAAGCAATCTGCCTTTTACTGGCACTATTTCTGTTAGTTGGGTGTGGTGGCCAGCCAGAACCCGACAGCGGAAAAACAAACAAGCCGATTACAATTGCCCTGACAGCCAATCTGATGACAATGGATAATACGCTCGCTACAGACGGATCATCATTCACCCTTCTGGCAATGTGCATGTCCGGCCTTACTCAGATGAAAGCAGACGGTACCGCACAGGCTGACATGGCTACCTGGGATATCAGTAATGACGGCCTGACCTATACCTTCCATATCGTTGATGGAGCAAAATGGTCAAATGGCGATCCTGTTACCGCTCAGGACTTCGTTTTCAGTTGGAGACGTCTTGTTGACCCGGCTACAGCTTCAGAGTATGCATTCATTCTTGATACTCTGCATGTCGTAAACGCTGCCGAGTGCGCTGACGGACAATTACCTGCTGATCAGCTTGGTGTAGAAGCACCTGATGAAAAGACATTTGTCGTTCATCTTTCATTGCCGTGTGACTTCCTGCTAACTTTGATCACCATGCCTCTGTTCTACCCGATCAATCAGAAGTTCTTTGAGGCTGAAGGTGATTCCTATGCACAGGGAATTGATCACCTGTTATATAACGGTGCATTCACCATGACGGGTTGGGAAGAAGGATCAACATATACATTCACCAAGAATCCTGATTACGTTCATGCAGATGAATTCCAACAGGAAACAGTCATCTTCCGTATTGTTCTGGAAACACAGACAGCCATTCTTGAATACCAGCAGAGCAATATCAATATTCTGACTCTGACCGGTGAAATGGTTGACCTCTATAAGAATGAGGCTGGATTCCATAACCGTCTTGAAGGAACAATGTGGTACCTGTTACCGATGCTGGAAAACGAAACCATGGCTAATAAGGATCTGAGAATGGCCATTTCTCTGGCAGTTAACCGTGAAGCCATTGCCAAAGACGTTCTTAAGGATGGCTCAAGAGCTGCTGATGGAATCATCGGACATAACTTCGCTTATGACCAGAACGGTGTTGATTTCCGTGATACAGCGGGAAATCTGATTGAATACGATACAGCAAAGGCTGCTGAGCATTTTGCCAAGGCTAAGGAAGCCTTAGGCGATAAGATAACGATCAATCTGTATTATGAAGATTCAGATTCAGCCAAGGCTGTTGCTGAAAACATCCAGCAGATGCTTGTAACTGCTCTTGAAGGTCTCGAAATAACAATGACCTGCAAGCCGAAGAAAACACGTGTCGCTGACATGATGTCAAATAACTTTGAGCTGATGCTGACAAGATGGGGTCCTGACTATGCTGACCCGCAGACATTCCTTGATCTGTTCACAACTGGTTCATCAATGAACAACGGACTGTACAATGGCGCAGCTTACGATGAACTCATCTTCAAGGGAACAAGAGGAGAAGACGCTGCTGATTCTGCAAGCCGTTGGCAGGACATGATCGATGCAGAAAAAATCCTTATCGCTGAAGACTTTGCTATCTTACCTGTATATCAGTATGGTTCAGCCATGATGATCACACCTGGTGTTGAAGGCGTTCTCTTCCTTACCACAGGAAGCGGAACATACCGCAGAGTTCACTGGGCTGAATAATAACTAATCTATATTGTTTTTACGGGGAACCTGCATCACTAAAATGCAGGTTCTGCCCGTTTATTTCAGGGCATGAACATGCCCTGATTACCAACAGTGAGGTTCACTTATGTCTAAATATGTATTAAAAAGGCTTCTCATCAGCATCATTACACTTATCGCCATCATTTTTGTTCTTTTTATAATGCTTGATCTGATGCCCGGTTCACCATTTAACGACGAAAAGCTTTCCGAAGCGCAGAAGGCTATCCTTCTGGCCAAATATGGTCTGGACAAGCCTTTCTATGTCCGTTTTGGAAAGTATCTTGTAAATGTGCTGAAGGGTGATTTGGGTGTTTCCTATACCATTAACAAGAACAAGGCCATCGCTGAAATGATCGCTAAGCCTCTGAAACTATCAATCAAGGTCGGAATTCAGGCCATGGTTATCGGATCAGTCATAGGACTGATCTTTGGCATCATTGCGGCGCTGAATCATAACACGTGGATAGACAGTCTTTTCTCTGTCGTTTCCATTGTAGGTGTATCGGTGCCTTCATATGTATTTGCACTGTTGCTGGCTTTCTTTATCGGCTACAAGCTGAATCTCGTGCCGATACTGTATAATGCATCCGATCCGGGACGTTCTCTGATATTGCCGACCATTGCGTTGTCAATGTTCCCGATTGCCAATATTTCCCGATTTACTCGTTCTGAAATGATTGACGTTCTCAATTCCGAGTACATTCTTCTCGTTCAGGCCAAGGGAATAAAGGAAAAGAGCATGATCATTCATCATGCCCTGCGTAATACCATGATCCCTATCGTTACGGTCATGGGTCCATTGCTGGTAAATCTTCTGACCGGTTCAATGGTCGTTGAAAAGGTATTTGCGATCCCGGGAATCGGCCAGATCATGTCACAGGCCATAACAAACAATGACTACAACGTCGTAATTGCCTGTGCCTTTGTCTATTCAGCGCTGTACATCATAATGATGCTCATTGTCGATATTCTCTATGGAATAATCGATCCACGTATCCGTGTTGCTAAGGGGGACAGTTAGTATGGATGAAGAAAGAGTAATAATTGATCCCGCGAATGTCTCTGACAAGGATTTTGTCTTTGTTCAGCAGGGCGTAAAAATCATGGATGAGACCTATGCATCTGTTTCCTACATGAAGGATGTCTGGAATCATTTCCGGAAAAACAGAGGAGCAGTCATAGGGTTAGTCGTAATATGTCTGATAATAATAATGGCCATCATAGGACCGATGATTTCCGGATACCGTTATGATGAAATCATTCTTACGAATCAGAGTTTGCCGCCACGCATTCCACTCCTTGAAAAGCTGGGCATCTTCAACGGCTCGGAAAGAGGAAGAAATGTATACCTTGAACGCGGTCTGAATGATGTCTATTACTGGTTTGGTTCCGACACCAATGGAAGGGACCTGTTTACCAGAATATGGATGGGTACGAGAGTTTCCCTCTTCATTGCCTTGGTGGCAGTCGTCATCGACATCGTAGTAGGCATGTCATATGGCCTTATTTCCGGATATTTCGGCGGCAAGGTAGACATGGTCATGCAGAGGTTTGCTGAGATCCTGAATGGTGTTCCAACACTTGTTGTCGTAACGCTGCTGGGACTTGTCTTACCGCAGGGCATTCCATCCATCATCTTTACATTGATGATTACCGGCTGGATCGGCATGTCGCGTATTGCCCGTGCCGAAGTTCTGAAATTAAAGGAGAATGAATACATTCTTGCCTCCAGAACCCTTGGTGCCAAGGATTTTGCCATCATTTTCAAGGATATCATGCCAAACATCTTCGGACAGCTGATCATCATGTCGATGTTCTCAGTTCCAAACGCAATCTTTACTGAGGCATTCCTTTCCTTCGTGGGATTAGGCATTCAGCCTCCGCAGACCTCGCTTGGTTCCCTGATTTCCGATGGCTATAAGTCATTAACGATCCATCCGCACATGATCATGAGTTCCATCATCGTTCTGGCCTTGCTGATGCTGAGTTTCAACATGCTGGCAGATGGCATCAGAGATGCCTTTGATCCGAACCAGAAGAAAGGATAGGTGGCAGTCATGAGTGAAAAGAAAGAAAAGAAAGACCGCGTATTATCCATTCGTGATCTTAACATATCATTTGAAACAGCAACCGGCACCGTCAATGCCATCAGGGGTGTCAGAATGGACCTGTTCAGAGGAGAGACCATTGCCATAGTAGGTGAGTCAGGTTCCGGTAAATCCGTAACCGTTAAAACCATCATGGGAATCATGGCCTCCAATGGCAGAATCGAAAGCGGTTCAATTGAATACACCTTTACTGATGATGACGGTGAGGTAAAGACCGTAGATCTGACAAAACTGTCACAGAAAGAAATAAGATACAAGTTTAACGGACGCCACATTGCCATGGTATTCCAGGATCCCATGACATCACTTGATCCGACAATGACCATCGGCAAGCAGATCATGGAGGGCATGCTGGCGCATCTGGGATTAAGCAAAGAAGAGGCAAAAAAGCGCACTCTCAAGCTGCTGGAAGATGTAGGTATTGATGAACCGCAGAAGCGTTTCAGTCAGTACCCCCATCAGTTATCAGGAGGCATGAGACAGCGTGTGGTCATTGCCATAGCTCTGGCCTGCGACCCGGACATTCTGATCTGCGATGAGCCAACCACAGCTCTGGACGTTACGATTCAGGCAAAAATACTTGAACTGATCAAGAAACTGCAAAGGGAAAAGAACATTTCCGTAATATACATTACTCATGATCTGGGTGTCGTTGCCAAGGTAGCCGACTACGTCGATGTCATGTATGCCGGAAGAATCATTGAAAAAGGAAATATCGACGAGATCTTCTATGATCCAAGACATCCCTATACCTGGGGCTTACTGGCTTCAATGCCGGATACCGACACTTCTTCGACAAGACTGTTTGCCATTCCGGGAACCCCGCCAAATCTTCTGGAGAAGATCGAAGGCGATGCCTTTGCGGTTCGTAATCCGTATGCTCTGGCCATCGATTTCAAGGTGGAGCCGCCGATGTTTAACGTTGGTGGACAGCACCGTGTAGCCAGCTGGCTGTGTGATCCGCGGGCTCCAAAGGTTGAAGTACCTGAACAGCTCAGACAGCGTCTTAACAGGATAAGGAAGGAGGAAGCAAATGACAACAATTAATGAACCTCTGCTGCATGTTGAAGGACTCAAGCAGCATTTCCGTATCACAAGACATTACACGACCAAGGCTGTTGATGGCATAAGTTTTGACATCTATCCGGGAGAGACTTATGGACTGGTAGGTGAATCCGGATCCGGTAAGTCAACAACTGGAAGAACGCTGATCAGACTTTATGAACCGACAGCCGGAAAGATCATATTTGACGGCAGAGACATTTCCGGAAAGCTTTCCAAGGAAGATGAAAAATATCTGCGCACCAACATGCAGATGATCTTCCAGGATCCGATGGCATGCCTCAATCCCCGTAAGAAGGTCATGGAAATCATTGCTCAGGGGCTGGAGATCCAGCATCTCTACAAGGACAGAAACGATCTTGAAAACAAGGTATACAGCATCCTTGAGAAAGTCGGCCTTTCCCGGGAGCATGCCTCAAGATACCCGCAGCAGTTCTCCGGCGGTCAGCGTCAGAGAATCGGCATTGCCCGGGCATTGGTCATGAATCCCAAACTGGTCATCGCTGATGAAGCGATTTCCGCACTGGACGTATCCATTCAGGCTCAGGTCGTCAATCTGATGAAGGATCTGCAGGATGAGCTGGGAACGACCTATCTATTCATTGCTCACGATCTGTCCATGGTCAAGTATATCTCTGACCGAATTGGAGTAATGCATCTTGGACATCTTGTTGAGACCGGAACGACTGATGACATTTTCAGTAATCCGATCCACCCTTACACAAGATCACTGCTATCAGCCATACCAAAGCCTGACCCGCACGTTGAAAAGAACCGTATTTCACTATCCTATGACAAGGACAAGGAAGGGGTAGACTATAATGCCGGAACAATTCACCAGGTCAGCGAAACGCATCAGGTGCTGGCCACAGATGAAGAGTTTGACCGCTGGATGGCGATATAAAAAAGTATTTATGATCTGTACCCTCTGAACCGGAGAATCCGGCAGGAGGGTACTTTTTTGTTCTATCACCTTATCCTGTATCATTGCCCTAAACAGTAAGCCGGATATCTTCATCACATCCTGCAAATTGAGGAAATGAAAAGGTCCGCTTTCACGGACCTTCAATCATTTTTCTAATTTGTATATGCTGACTTTCTCTTTCTGCTTATGATGTAACAGAAACAGCAGGTGCTTGTTAACGACAGAGCCATCCACAGATAGAGATTACTGTCATCACCTGTCTGCGGAGACAGTGGATTCTGTTCCTTTTCATATACTGCCGTGAAGGTATGTGCACCTTCAACAATGAACTTGTCACCAGGATAGTATTCAGAACCCTGCCAGTACAGGAACTTGTAGCCTTCCTTTACCGGTCCGTCAGGTATTGTAAGTTCAGTACCGATCTTGGCTCTGATTTCCTGAACGCCTGTTGCCTCGCCAATGTATCCGTCTCCAAGGTCAAATGTAAGTATGCAACCATCTTCCGGCTTTGGATAGATCTCAACTTCCACATGTTTCGGATCATTCTTGCAGACTCTTCTTCTCTCGCCAGGTTCATCGCCCTTAGGCTCCTTGGTGATCTCCCAGTCTGACCAGTCATGTTCTAACATGTCAATGTATTCGATCCAGATGTGGTTTTCATCATCCTTACAGGTATGCAGCTTTTCACCTAATTCACCACAGGTTGGTTCCTTGATGATCACGCCTTCATCCCATACATGTTCATGCTGGTTATATACCTCATCATTCATTTCCTCGAGATCATCCAGCGGATCATATTCATCGGCATTATTACCGAAGTCGACCGGGATCTTAATCAGAACATTGTAATTGTTTTCCAGTTTGACGCACTTGTCATAATAACTTATGTGATCCACTTCACTGTAATGATCCTCAGGGCCATCATATAATTCAGTGTTATAATGGCTGCCGTTCAGTCCGGTGCACAGTATTGCAAGTTCATCAGTGCTCCAGTACCAATGGCTTTCACCATATACTGCCATTCCATTGACTACTCTATTTGATTCGAGCTTGCCAGTCTTCATTTCAAAGGTTGTGCCTTCCAGCTTCTTAGCCATTTCGATGTATTTCTTTTCCGCGCTGCCTGGCAGATTACCGAAAGTAACCTTATCTGCCTTGGCAAAGTAATCTCCGAAAATGTTAACAGGCTTTAATGTGCCGACATAGTCCAGGCCCAGTTCAGCAACCTGCTTTGTGCTTGTAAGGATCAGATCAAGGTTTTCCTGTCTGCCGCTACCCAGATTATCATTAAGATAATCAAACTGCGTATTCCCACCTGATGACTGCAAGACATAATTAAGGAGGATCATGTCCGTGTCTCCCAGCATTGATCCGACAGATGGCTGATAATCTGAAGGCCAGCTGCCATTAAAGCTCAGAGTCATGGCGCCGATGTCACACTTTCCATCATAGGCATTATTGCCGGTGGTATGAACTACAGCTGAGCCTACTGTATTGATCGTTCCCTTTCCCAAATATAATGCAGTCTCAGTAATGAAGCAGAAGTTAGAAACACCGGTCAACCCGTTTTCAACAGCCTCATCCAGCTGGTCAATGGCTTCAGCCATTCCCAGCAGTGCTGCTCTCTTTTCAACAGCCGGGATTGAATCTGACATGTTGAGAACGTTGCTGACAAACAGACCGTAAACGCCTGTCTTGACTATTCATCTTCCAACCCGTCTCACAGAGACATGTTCCAGACGCTTAAGGATCTGCCGAAGGAGAGATGGCCTTACATCGTATTAATATGTCTGAACAAGAATCATCCATTCAGAAAGCTTGCTGATCAGACAATCATTCTTCCTGATCAGAGTTTGATCAACAGCCCGTATTTTCTGAATACAAGCATTGCGCAGATGAACTTCATACAGATATTTGCCAATTACTATCGGGAATCAACTCACCACGACTAAAAAAAGCATCAGATTTCTCAGATGCTTTATTCTTATTTGACTACTGACTGTCCTCTCTTGACTGCCTGTGGCTCGATGAATTCAAATTCCTTCTCATTTGGATTGGTTATGATCAGCATCGTGCTCATGTCATAGTTGGCTGAAAGCTTCTTGATGTCTACCTCTACGATAGGATCTCCAGCCTTGACCGTATCTCCCTGTTTCTTCTTCAGAAGCTTGAAACCATCTCCGTTGGCATTGACTGTGTCTACACCGCAGTGGATCAGGATCTCTACGCCTTCATTGGTTACGATACCGAAGGCATGTCCGGTTGGGAACAGTACGCCTAATGTACCGTTGGCTGGTGAGCATAATGTTACCTTGTCCTTATTATACTTGAAGGCAGTGCTCTTACCCATCATCTCTTCTGCGAATACCGGATCTGGTACAGACTTGATATCAATCAGTTCACCATCGGCAATTGCGACGATGGCGCTATCGTCTACGTTCAGTTCTGGAAGTACTTCTTCCTCTTTCTTGAATAACTTGTCAAATAATCCCATGCTTACAGCTCCTCTCCATTGGTTTCAATGACTCTCTTATACCAGTAAAAACTCTTCTTCTTTCTTCTGGCCATGTCCTTGAGATCATGTTCATCACGGTTGACATAAACAAAACCGTATCTCTTGGAGAAACCGGAGTGACCGGAAATCAGGTCAATGAATGACCAGCAGCAGAAACCGATGAAATCAACACCAAGATTTATGGCTTCCTTTACAGCTCTTATGTGTCTGCTCAGATAATCGATTCTGTCTTCGTCTTCCAGAATGCCTTCTTCCGGCCATACTTCCTTATTGCCAAATCCGCATTCTGTTATCAGTAATGGTAATCTATATCTATCATACAGTAAGCGGGCAGAACACTGCAATCCTGTATCGTCAATTTCCCAGCCCCATAAGGTTGCCTTGAGGTTTTCATTCTTGACGACCTTGTAAATTCCAGCCTCAAAGCTAGGAAGAAGCTTGAATTCAATGTCACCGATAACATGTTCATCATCCAGTGGGTTGGCACTGATTGATTCGGAATAATAGTAGTTGAAAGCCAGGAAGTCAGGTCTGTTTTCCTTCATGGCTTCCATGTCGCCCGGATAGATCTCAGGCATCATGTTTCTGTCTTCCATGAACATCTTGAGCGGTCCCCTGATCACGAAGTTAATGTTGTACGGTAATCCTATGAGCATATCGTTATGTTCTGAACTATCCAGAATGAACCCGTTGTTTTCGGCAATTCTTCTGACTTCCTCATCAATTTCCATCCAGTCAGCTTTCTTATCTGTTTTTTCATAACAGTCGCTGATGAGATCATATGTATTCGTTTCCTCATCAACATGATCGTACAGATATCTGACAATTCTCTTTTCACTCAGTTACATTTTCTCTCCCTTTTTCTGATCATATTATCTGCCGTCAGTGAGTGTCTCTGGTCGCCCTGTACGTGACATTTTACTTTATTATTCTGGCAATCACCTCATCGTCAAGAACGAACATTACCTTGCATCTGATCGTTTCATCAAACCTGTCATAGAGCCTGCCTGCTGAATATGTGCCTCTGGCAACGGTCGTTACGGAATTGGCCACATATCCGCATTTTGCATTATGTCTGCCATATGCCAGGATGGCTTCATCATCATACAGGTTTTCATGTTCTTTTTTTTTTTTTTTTATGTCTCCGATCCTGAAGATTGCCGGTCCCCCATAGGCATTGATATGTGTTATCGTTATGTATAAATCGTTGTTATTCATGATGGTCTCTCCTTTTACTGTCTGTATTATCCCATCTCTCCTATACAAAAAAAGCGCCTGAGAATCTCTCAGACGTCTCTTTTAATATATACATTTATTATTCTATCGTTCTGTAATCTATTCCCTTTGTCTCTCTGACGTTCTTACTGAACAGGAAGATGGAAATGGATACGCACGGTACGATGAAGACCAGACAGGTCAGCCATATTGGCATGAACAGCATGCCCACATTGACGAAGACAAAGCCCAGCGCCATGCCGATGTATACCAGTAAGCCTTCAGCTCCGACGATCGATGCTCTGATGTCAGTCGGCACCATTTCCGTAGAGACGATCTCCATGTAATCTCTGCCGATCCAGTAGCCTCCCAGATATAAGCCGTACATCAGGCCTACCAGCCGTGGATTCCACAGACTTCTGGCTGAAAGAACAAACAAGGCAAAGGTAATGAAACATACCGTTCCGAACAATACGATCGTCTTCTTACGGCCCCACCTGTCTGCCAGTACACCTGATATCATTACGGATACGCAGTAGATTACCGGATAGAAATACAGGGCTATGGTCTTGTTTTCCGGGGTCATGCCGGCCTCGGTCATTATCGGTTCATAGTTGGTTATGGCAATGATCGCTGCATCGAAAATGGTCTTGATTATGATCAGGTCTCTTAAGTCCTTATGAGAGAAGATGAACTTTATCGCATTGAATATGCCGGCCTTGTTGCTGTCAGCCTTCTTATGTTCCTTAAGTTCTCTTTTCTGTCTTTCCCTTTCCTCATGAGGTATGCTCAGATAGTCGATCCTGCCCTGGACATAGGTTTCCGTTTCCCTTGCAAACAGGAATACCAGCACGCAGATGATCAGACCGGCAATACCAGGTAACAGGAAGATGTTACGCCACAAGGTCTCATCATTATGTAACAGGAAGTTTCTCATTAACGGCAGTAAGATCGTGCTTAAACCGCCCAGGCCTTTAATGAAGCTGTATACCGTAGCACGATACTTGGCCGGGGCTTCCTCAAGCAGATAGATGATCTGAATGTCATGGCTCAGGAAGAACGTCATTATGAAATTGCCCAGCAGGAATACGAAGTAACTCTTTGAGAAATAAACTATCAGTAAGCCCAATGTCATGCCCAGCGTAGAGATGACAAACAACGGCTTTCTGCCGTATCTGTCAGCCTGAGCCTTGTAGAAAGGTGTCAGTAATCCAATGACGTAGCCAATGAGATTGATCGTATTATGCAGTGCAAGTCCGGTGTTAAGATCATAGTCATTGCCAAACAGATGTCCTTCAATGAAGAACTCCCGGATGAAGGCTGATGTTACCGAACCCGTCGCATTGGTGGTTATGTTATCAATTATGTCCACCAGCAGTATTAATACGATGAGCACGGCAAAGTAATATCTGCCCTTGCTTCTGTTTTTCATTTTCTGAAGTCTTGAAAGCTCCTGCTGTTCAAGCAGCACGTTATCCCTATTATCTTTCATAATCAATTCCTCACTGATATTATATAATAGTTTTGAGGAACGGATTATGCGAATAATAATTATCGGTGCCGGCATTTCGTCTCTTACCCTGGCTGCTCACCTGGTAAGAGACGGGCATGAAGTCATCATCATTGATAAGAACACCAGACCCGGTGGCGTAATGGCCCTGTACCAGGAAAACGGCTACAGCTTTGAACAGGGTCCCTTACTGATTGGTGACATGAATCCCGGTGAAGCCATGTATGAACTTCTGAAGTCCATCGGCGTTACCCTTCCTACGGAAAGGTGTGACCGTGGTCTTGTCTTAAAGGACTACGCCTTCATAAGACCTGACAGATTCCAGGTCAAGAACTGGAGGAAGGATCTGGCAAAAAAATACTTCCCGGAAGATGCCAAAGGCATTGATGAGTATTACCGTTTCTATGAAGCTCTGATGAAGATACGCTATCTGTCATTGCAGAAACCGTCACTTATCAACAGGATCAGGACAGCACTCACGTTCCTGTCCATTAGGAAATATCAGAACATGACCTGTCAGCAGTTCACGGAGAAACTGTTCTCAAATCCTGACTTAAGAACCGTATATACGGGCATACTGGCTGACTTCTGTGTTGATCCAAGTGAGATCAACTGCTTCAGCATACCATTTACCAATGCTGAGACAGCCTTTGATGACCGCATTGACATATATGACAGAAAAGGCAATCAGTATTATCCGGCCTTCAACTACGTCATTGGCGGTGTTCAGAAGATACCAGAAGCTCTGGCTGACTACATTGAGAAAAACGGCGGCAGATTCATGTACGGCCGTACCGTGAATAGAATAAACATTGAAAACGGCAGAGCCGTTTCCGTAACTCTGGAAAACGGCGAACAGATCAAGGCTGACATCATCGTATCAGCCGGAGGTGCCCACGAAGTTTTCTACAAGCTGATAGGTAAGGAACATCTTACCGATGAATACCTCAGGATACTGGAGAACTTCCGGAAGATGGAAGCCGTATTCATGCTCCATCTTGGCGTGGACTACGACCCGTTACAGTATCAGAAACAGCCATTGGTCTATTACTATGGAACTTCTGACCTCAAAGGTGCTACATACAGATTAAGAAACGGCATATATCATGACGGTAATGACGGTTTCCTGATCTTCTGCGACAGTTACCACGCTAAGGAATTTGCCCCTGAAGGTAAGTTCTGTCTGACGATCTACACGGTAGCCCCGAACACACTAAAGGAAGGCAGCTGGGAAGAAAACAAGGAGATATATGCCGGCCATCTCATCAGTCTGGCTGAGAAGTATCTTCCTGATCTGAGCAAGCACATTACCTTTAAGAAAATAATAACAGCTGATTACTATAAGGAATATACCAATACTGACTTCTTCTCCTTCGGTGGTCTGGTACCTGTTGACGGACAGATAAACCCGCCTCACAAGACACCAATCAGTAACTTCTACTTCCTGGGCAGCCAGTCCGAAAGCAATGGAGGCATTACCCCAACATCTTCCGGTGGCCAAAAGGTATATCAGCTCATTAAGGAATCAATGAAATGAACGGACCATCACAGGATGGTCTTTTTTTCACCTGTACAAAAAAAGCGACACAGATGTATAATCTGTTTGGAGGTAAGCGACATGGCAGAAAAGAAACAGAGTGTACTGGCACTGCTCGACATACTGGTTGAAAACACCGATGAAGATCACATCCTGTCCACAAAACAGCTTCAGGAATTACTACAGACCAAATATAATCTCAACATTGAAAGAAGGACCCTCTATTCCAATCTTGAGATGCTGGAACAGAGCGGTTATGTCATAAGCAGGTACGAAGA